>JBGSUY010000365.1:0-4997 GCA_041753195.1 Chromatiaceae bacterium | reverse complement strand
ATGCACGCGCAGCCGCAGCGGCTCCGCGCGATGCAGCGGCTGATCCGGCAGGTCCAGCGGCAGACCCATGACCTGGGAGCCGACGACCCGTGTGGCATCCACCGGATCGGCCAGGGGCACCGAGGCCGGCGCCAGGGGCTGCGATGCCACGGTCGTGATCTGGTCGGGCTGGATCGGCGCCGGTCGCTCAAGCAGCACGCCGCGCCCGGGGCGAAACTGTCTTGGCGGCACGGCGTCGGGCGGTAAGACGCCGAGCGTCGTGGCGCCCGAGAAGGCCGGGGCGTTTAGTGTGCGTCGCGCCGTACGGATCGCCTCGCCAAGATCCCGGGGGAGGTAGCTCGCGGCCTCCACGGTGATTGTGAGCGCTCCGGGCGTCAGCATCTCGCCACTTACATCGCGCGGTCGGGCAACCAGCCCGCAGATGCCATCTCTTCCGACGCGCACCTTGGAACGGGGAAGGTTGGTCGTCAGTTGGATTGGGTTGAGGGGCGGCGCCAGGGTTAGCTCGTCGACGACGCGGGTCCGCACCACCGCCCAGGTCTCCAGCCCCCGCGGGACAGGATCACCCTCGGCGATGGTGTAGCGGGTCGAGTGATCGACGATGTCGCGCTGCGCCATTTCAGCCCCCGCTGCCCACGATGACGGCGGTATGGACCCGCGCCGATTCGACGATCGAGGCGATGAGCGGATCGGCGCCACTCTCGATATTGGCGAGTGTCACCTCGTAGGAGACCGCGAGCTGGTAAGACCCTTCCAGCGCCTCCCAGACCCGCGTGATCTCCTCGATGTTCAATGCCTCCAGATGAACGTGGATCTCGGCATCCGTCCCCGCGAGCTCGGCCCGCAGCATGGACCCGGCGACGATCGGATGGGTGTGGAACAGCTGCAGCGCGCGGCCCAGGATACGCTGTTCGGTGTCCGGGTTGCTCTGGGCCAGCGGTGTTAGCAGGTAATGCAGGCGGATCGGCAGCGGTGGCGGAACCAGCTCGACCTGGCCGGTTGGCAGGGTGCGCCTGAAGGGTGGCTCATTGAGCCGGGATTCGTCCCGCGCGACCCGGTACAGCCAGACCGAGAGTCCCTGGCGCCCGGCGCTGACCATCTGCTGCGGCGTTTCCAGCGACACCGTGGTCTGGCCGGTGAAGAACGCGGCGAGACCGCTCGGCCCGACGTCGGTCGCCATGGCGTCGAGCAGCAGTTGACGCAGTGTTTCACTGGTTGCCGCAAGGATCGTATACATCGATTTCTTGTCCGCGGGTGCACCTACACGACGAACAACGCTCGCTTGGCATCAGTGCATGGCATATGCCAGGGTCGAAATCGGCGCGACGCCCTGTAATCTCGGGGTGTCGGAGCTCGCCAACTCGATAGCATCGGATAAATTTGTCCCGGTGCCTGGATCGGCGAACAGCATCTGCCAAAGCGCGGGGGCGCCGGCGGTCTCGGACAGATTTGTCCAGGCCGGATCGGGCAGTTGTCCTCATGGTTACCCCGAGGCGGAATGACGGCACGGGCTTCCGGCTATTCGCCCGGAGCGGCGGTTGCCGATCAACCTCCTTCGCCGGAGATTCACAAAGAGACGGATAAGCGCGGGCGCAAACGTCGTACCACGGTGGCCAAGGACAGCCCATGCGGCATCCCGGGGAACCCCAGGGGCCGCACCGGCGGACGACCGAATGCGACAACTGCATTGACACTTGCCGGAACCTGATGCAGGAAAACTGGACGTTCGATGACGAGGGTGTGAAACGGAGTGATGGTCCGGCTAGTGAGGCACCGCCAAACGAAAGGGGCGGAAGCAGATAGTCCGGACCTTCGGCCTCTACGCCACATCCTGACTCTATCGGATCCGGCCCCTGGCGACCCAGACGGGTCGGTCCTCCGGCGGGGGGCATGGTAGCCGCGATCGCTGCCGAACATCGAAAGTCTGCTTTTCGCCGCGGCGGCCGTCGGACCCTGGCGCGGATGGGTGACCGCTAAGCGTCCCTAGCGGTCAGCTAAGAGGTCGGCCCCGAGCGGCAGCTTCCAGCGTTGTCGCATGGGGCGAGGCCGCTGAACCTTCTGTCATCGGGCCTCGATAACGGCGCCACAGCCGCTTGGGACGAAGTGCTCACCCCAATCCTCCCGGAAACGTTCGATCGCCCGCTCCCCGGTGCAGTGGCTCGGCGCCACCCGGTGCACGCCGAGGGCGCGCAGGGCCTGCAGGGTCCGCTCAAGCTCGCGGGGGCTGTGGCCTCGCAGGTGAAAACCACCCATGAGGAGTTGGAGTTGCGCCTTGCGTCCGCGGTAGGCCCGGGCCGACTGTGCCATCGCCTCCACGCCGGGATGGACGCAACCGGTCAGGACGACCAGTCCAGACGGTGCCTCTACGATCAGCGCCTGCTCCCGGGTCGACTCGCCCAGCTCCCCGGTGGAATAGAGGTTGGCGCGCAGGTGTCTTGGCGCGCCGACCGGCTCGACCTTGGTCCCGCGACGCCGCAGGTCGTGCTCGAATGTCTTGCCGAAGGACTCCGGGACATAGACGGTCACCAAGGGATTCCGGTCCAGAAGGGCCTCGAGGCCGCCGGTGTGGTCGCCGTGGCTGTGGGAGAGCACCACGGCGTCGATGGATTCTGGCGCGATACCGAGCCGCGCCAGGTTGTGAAGGAGGATCTCTCCGTCACCACCCGTGTCGAAGAGGACCCGCTCCTCCCCCGTGTCCACCAGCGCGCTGAAGCCCCAGGCCGTCCTCATTCCAGGGGCGTGCGGCACGTTGTCATAGACGACGGTGATCCGGACCGCGGCGTTCAACGGGGCTGGCTCTGCCGCCGTGGTCATGGGAAGGGCCGAGGTGAGGAGCAGGGCGAGGAGGAGGAGCCTAGCGAGGGCCTTCCAGGTCGCTCGAGGAGGGTCCGATGGTACCGGGATCGCTGGACCTGCCGGGTGGCAGGGGAGGGGGCTGCCCGGCCTGGCTCGACACGGCGTGGCCATCGAACAAGAGGCGTCCAGCGTGATTATTCGCATCGGTCTTCTCCGGAGTCTGCCGCTATCAATGGCCGTTTGTAGCGGTGAGTAGCGAGTTGCGAGTAGCAAGGATTGCTCGTCCGGCCCGGGACATAGGTACGGAGGGAGTGGGAAACCGGGATTAAGGCGATTTCTGTCAAACCAGGCACCATCTCGCTCGTCTTTTCGCCCGCCTTCGGCGTCGCGGCGACGGTCACAGAGCCCGACTATGCTCCTATCGGCGCTCCTTGAAGGCAGACGAAAATCCTTCGCGATCTGGTACATGATTCTCCGGCAATCGCCTAAGCGGGCATAAAACCGCGGGTCAGTGGTCCCGGCCTGATCCGCCAAGGGCGATGACTCGTCGCAGGAAGCGAAACCGCTGCTCGGGGTCGGCCAACTGCCGCTCGTCCACCACGGGTAACCGGGGGTACAGGGCCATCACCAGGCGGGCGAATTCACCAGTGGCGACTGGCCGAGACCCGCCGCCGCGCTCATAGAGCCTGACGTCCCGTACCCCGCAGCTCGGGGAGCGGCTCTTGAAGACGTAGCCGCTGAGCCGGGCGAGCAGCGGCGCCAGCTCGTCGGCCAGCATCCGAAACTGCTCGGTGAGGTCGCGCTCGGGGTTATCGGGATCCTCTGCGTCTCGTACGCGCACGCCTTCATCCGTGCGCACGAGCCGAATCGGTCGGCGCGGAACGCCGAGGCCAAGCTCCATCTCGGGGCAGATGGGGACGAGCCGAAACGCGCGCGCGAGCGCTCCGCAGACGTAGGGGTCACGCTTGTCCGTACCGTCATAACGCACGGGCGCGCCGAGCAGGCACGCGCTCACGCCGACGAGGATCGGGGAGTGCATCGCACCAGCCCGCGTCCAGCGGGGCCGGAGTAGCCGGGTGCAGTCAGTCCCCATCGGTCCGGCAGCAGGTTGCCGTTGCAGATCGACGGATCTAAGGATGGATCAACGCCACACCTTTCGACTTCAGGGATGTCCACTTGGGGGGCAAGGATCGATGGTAGAAGCGATGGCCCTGATACTCGACGAGCCGCAAGGCTCCTGCCGCTAAGAGTCGCTCCACTACCTGCCAGTCCGCGGCCGCCTTGGCGAGGAGGGCACGGAGGGCCTCCTCCCGCAGGGGGTGGACCGCCGTGACCGCGAGGATGTCGTCCTCCACTCGGCCGGTGGAGCCGAAGGCATCTCCCTCGTAGGCGATGAGGTACTCGACTCGCGGCAGCCTTGCGCTCACGATTTGGTAGGCGCGGGCCAGGGTCGGCTCGTCCGGTGGGCGTACTCCATGCTCGGCGGGCGGGCGGGTTGGGATCGCGAGATAGGCCACCGAGGGCCGGATGGTCGCGAGGAAGTCCGCCACCGCGCCGACGGACTCCAGACCGTCGTTGACCCCGGCCACCAACATGGTCTCGGTGGTGAGGGTGCCGCGATAGTCGGTGGCGAGGCGCGCGATGCCGGCTAGGACCGCGTCCAGTTGCAGGCTCGGATCCGGCCGATTGACCCGGCGCCAGAGGTCCGGGTCCGTGGCGTCGACCTTCACGGAGAGCCAGTCGGTCTTGTGCAGGGTGGCCCGCACCTCCGCGTGCCACAGGAGCGAGCCGTTGGTGATAACCGCGACGGGGATGCCCAGAGGCCGCAGCAGGTCGATGGTCGTACCCAGGTTGGCGTCCAGGGTGGGCTCGCCGTCCGGCACGAAGGTGAGCCAGTCGACTCCCTCGCCGCGCCGTGCCAGGGCCTCGAGCCGCTCCGCGACGTTGCGCAGGATCTCCTCCGGCGGAGAGAAGGGCCGGGGCGTGGTCTCGGTAATGTCGGTCGGACCCACCTGGCAGTAGACACAGGAATAGGTGCAGGACTTGGGCGGGATGTTGTTGATCCCAAGGCTGCGGCCGAGTCGCCGAGAAGGGAAGGGACCGAAGGCGATCATCTCCGCGACCCCGCAAGCCCCTAAGCGCCGCCCCAGCGCCCGCCGCCACGGCCCCAGCGATAGCCGCCACCGCCTCCGAAGCCCTGG
>JBGSUY010000364.1:0-2227 GCA_041753195.1 Chromatiaceae bacterium | reverse complement strand
GCCGGGAACTGCGACGGCGACCTGTTCGCCCAGGTCGGCGAGCTGCTGGGCACGCAAGCCAGCGCGAGCAGCGCGATCAGGCTCCCGCTGGCGGAGGACTATGCGGGCAACGCGCTAGCGGGCATGCGCCTGCTTGCCAGGGTCCAGGCAGAGTCGGCACGGTTGAGCGCCCGTCTGCAGGGACTGGTGCAAGCCAACCGCATGGATCGCCCGCGAGCAGTGCGACGTGGACGCCGGTTGGACACGAGGAGGCTCCATCGTGTGGCGGTGGCCGACGCGCGCATCTTCGCGCGCAAGGCCCACCGTGTCGCCCCCAACACGGCGGTCCACCTGCTGGTGGATCTGTCGGGGTCGATGGCGGCGGCGGTGGATCGCCGCGATGGCACGGTCACGACACGCACCGAGAGCGCGCTGGAGTCGGCGCTGGCCCTGGCGCTGGCGCTCGACGGGATCCCAGGGGTGACGGTGGCGACCACCGCCTTCCCAGGGAGAGCGGGGACGGCCGATCGGGTGACGCGGATGGTCCAGCACGGCCAGTCCCCTCGGGCCTGCGCCGGTGCCTTCATCCAGACCCCGCGCGGCGGCACACCGATGGCGCAGGCCCTGTGGTACGCGGCGGCGGACCTGCTTGCGTGCCGTGAGGAGCGGCGGATGCTGATGGTCCTCACCGACGGGGAGCCGGACAACACGCCGGAGGCGCTGCGCCTGCTGGGTCTCTGCCGCCAGGCCGGGATCGAGGCGGTGGGCGTGGGCATCGCTGTCGAGGTGCGGCACCTCTTCCCAACCGCCATCGAGGTGACCGAGGCCAAGGACCTGAAGGGGGCGCTGTTCGGCGTGGCCGAGCGGCTGCTCCTCGGGGCCGCGGCCTGACAGTCGGGGTCCGATCGGTCCACCCGGGAAACCGGGCGGGTCGGTCGGACCCCGGTCCGTGGCGGGAAAGACGTGCGTCTGTCGCGTCCTTTCGCGCGCACGGGGAGAGGCCCGATTGCCTAGGTTGCCAGAAAGACGCGCTCGCGGTGCCTCCTCCGCGGAGGGGGCAGTGCCAACGCGGTTTCGTTCGGTCCTCCCTGGTGAGACCGAGGAAAGGCGCTAGCTGGGCGCCCAACAAGACCAGCCCTGCGACGAGGCGGCCTTGGCCGCCATTTCACAACCCCACGGGGAGGCCAACTCCCCGAGCGGGGAACGTGCGTCTCCTCCGCCCAACCAAGGAGAACCACACCATGAAGCAGCGACTGCTGCGACTTGTCGAGAGCGAGAACCGCTTTGCGGGGCTCAAGCCCGATGATCTGACTGAAGCCGAGGTCGAGTCGTTGACGGACCTGGCATTGTGGGTCCTGGCGGCCAGGCACACGAGGGGCCAGGCGATCGAGAGTCCCGCGCAGAGCCGGGCGTACCTGCGCCTGTGGCTGGCAGAGCGTAAGAATGAGGTGTTCGGGTGCATCTTCCTGGACAACAAGCACCGCGTGCTTGCGGTGGAGGAGTTGTTCCACGGCACCATCGATGGCGCGTCGGTCCATCCTCGGGTGGTGGTGCAGCGTGCATTGGAGTTGAACAGCGCCTCGACGCTCTTCTTCCACAACCACCCCTCGGGGGTCTGCGAGCCCAGCCAGGCGGACCTGCGCATCACCCACCAGCTGAAACAGGCCCTTGCGCTCGTGGACATCCGCGTGCTGGATCACCTGATCGTTGCGGCGGAAGGCAGTGTTTCGCTCGCGGAGCGCAGCCTGCTCTAAGCCGAACTCCGCCGGGGGGCATCCGTCGGCCTGGGCGGGTAAAGGTGCGTCCAGGCCCGCGGATCAAAACGTCCCCGTCCTCCGGTCCCTCCCCGAGTGTCCCGGCAGGGACTCTCCCGGAGGGAAGCGGTGGCTACCCGGCGGGCATTTCACGTTCCACAGTTTGCCCGGGAGACCGGGCTATGAGGTGACTTATGAGAAGAGTACGAATCGCGAGCGATAGCCCGGACCTGATCGCCGGCTTCATGGCCGGCGTCGAGTGGGGCAACGACTCCGCCATCACGGTCGTCGACCTGGACTACAGCGACCCGCCTGCGTTCGTCGTTCTGGAGGAACAGGATGGGACCGACGAGGACAAGGACCTGCGCCTGACGGTCAACGGCATCGAGAAGAAGGAGTAGGGCCATGGAGAAGCACATCGAGGCGCGCGAGGTGCGCCAGCAAGCCGCCGGGCGCTGGCTCGACTTGCTTGGGGCGCTCGCCCCGGCGCTGGA
>JBGSUY010000363.1:0-8187 GCA_041753195.1 Chromatiaceae bacterium | reverse complement strand
GAACCCTCGGCCAGGCCCGTCGCCGCCGCGACCAAGCCGGCTCGGCAAGCCCCGAAGCCCGAGCCCGTGGTGGCCAGCAAGGCCAAGTCGCCGGCGGGATCGGCGTCCGCCGGCAAGACCCTGAAGGTTGCCCAGACGAGCGGGAAGACGGACAAGGGCAAGGGCGCAAAGGTGGCGCAGACCACCTTGAAACCGGCGAAGGGGACCAAGGTGGCCGCCACACCGGCCAAGTATCATGTCGTCAAGCCCCAGGAGACCCTCTATCGGGTCGCCACCATGAACGGGATCTCCGTGGCGGAGCTGCGCAAGCTCAACAAGATGGCGCCCAACGACAACAACATTCGGCCGGGGCAGAAGCTCAAGGTTGGAATTTGAGGCCCGCCCTCCCTTGGGCGTCGCGGCGTCCGATACGCGACAGCGGCTCGCCCAGATAGACCCTGCGCAGGGCACATCCGGGCGCTCCGATGCCCTGCCTGACGGCGGGGGCGAGTACCGGGGCTACCGCCTGGTCCCGGTCTACCGCGGCGTCACCACCGAACAACGCGGCGAGGCGATCCGCTTCTGGTTCGAGCAGGGGGCAATCAACGAGTCTTGCGTGGCGGAGCGGCGCAGCCATGAGCTGGTCTACCTTGCGCGGGCACCGAATGGCCACCTCGCCGGCGTCACCAGCGTCAGCCTGGGGCGCCGCAATCCGGATGGCCGCACCGTCTACGACCTGCGCGTCTTCATCGCACCCGCCCACCGCATCCCCTACCTGGTCCGGGAGCTGACCAATCGAACACGCGCACTGCTCAAGGAGGACAGTCAAAAGCACCCGGCCTCCGGCATGCGCCTGGTGGCGGACAATCCCAAGCTGATGCGCCCCGGCATGCGCCGCTACCTGGAGCGACACGGATTTTTGTTTCGCGGAACCGACCGCCACGGCGTCGAGCGGTGGTTCGCGCCCTTCGACTGACCCCGCCCCCACAGGTTTCAGATCCTCCCCGCACCAACGCTAAGCTCCCAGGGCCGGCTCCGACACGACCGGCGCTCAGGTGTCGGTGTGGTAGGGGGGGCTGAGCTCATGCACGGCGTCCACCAGGGCCGCCGCGTGGTCCGGCTCCACATCGGGATGGATGCCGTGACCCAGATTGAAGACGTGACCGCTCCCCGAGCCGTAGCTCGCCAGCACGGTCGCGACCTCCGCCCGGATGCGATCCGGTGAGGCATAGAGCGCACAGGGGTCCAGATTCCCCTGCAGTGCCACCTGGCCCCCCACCGCCCGGCGGGCATCGGCCAGGTCGGTGGTCCAATCCACGCCCAGCCCGTCGCACCCGCTCCGCGCCATCCAGTGGAGCCACTGCCCCCCGTTCTTGGTGAACAGGATGCTTGGCACCCGCCGCCCTTCGGATACCCGGGTCAGGCCCTGAACCACCCGTTCCATGTACGCGAGGGAGAACTCGCGGTAGTTGGCAGGGGCCAGGGCGCCCCCCCAGGTGTCGAAGATCATGAGCGCCTGGGCCCCGCGGGCGACCTGGGCGTTGAGATAGAGCGTTACCGCATCGGCCACCTTCGCCAACAGGGCGTGGAGCAGCTCAGGCTGGTCGAAGAGCAGGGTCTTGGTGTGACGGTAGGTCTTGCTCCCGCCCCCCTCCACCATGTAGGTGGCCAGGGTCCAGGGGCTGCCCGAGAAGCCGATGAGCGGCACCCGGCCGCCTAGCGCCTGGCGGATGGTACCGACCGCGTCCATCACATAACGCAGATCAAACTCCGGATCAGGCACCGGCAGCCGCGCCACGTCGGCGGCGCTGCGCACCGGCCGCTCGAAGTGTGGCCCCTCCCCGTCGCTGAAATAGAGCCCGAGCCCCATGGCGTCCGGCACCGTGAGGATGTCGGAGAAGAGGATCGCCGCGTCCAGAGGGAAGCGCTCCAGGGGCTGGAGGGTCACCTCGCAGGCCAGCTGCGGATCCTTGCACAGGTCCATGAAGCTCCCCGCCCGAGCGCGGGTCACCCGATACTCGGGCAGATAGCGGCCCGCCTGGCGCATCATCCAGACGGGCGTATAGGCCACGGGCTCGCGCAACAGGGCGCGCAGGAAGGTGTCGTTCGTTAGGGGAGTCACGTCGGGTCTTGGTCCCTTGGGGCTGTCGAGGCTCGGGGATTACCAGCGCAGGATACTACAGACCCAAACTCCAGGTTGACGGTGAGCATCGGCCGCGGGACCGACCTCTGAGACCTCAATAGCGTCGGCCAGACCCCGAGGGTCCCATGGTGCACGAGCAATCCGGTGGGTATCAGAGATGGCATCATCGGTGGAGTTCTCGTCGAGAAATGGAACAATGTCGCAGGGCAGGCGGGGTACTCTTTCCATATCGCTGGTTTAGGGATGCCCCTGGCCCGATCCAGCCCCGGCGGCGAAGTCCGCGATTTCGGGGAGCAGTCGGGACAGAATCCGGTTGACGGCCTGCACGCCCCCGTAGGCCGCGTCGGCGGGGGCGGGCTCCGAGTCGTCGAACAGCCGCGTGGCGAGGATGCGACCGTCCCCGGCGTCCACCAGACGCACCCGCAGTACCAGCCGGGCGTGGCTGGGGCGGGTGCGGAAGTCCTGGTAGAGGGCCTCGATGACGGTGTCCAGACGCAGATCCGCGCGGATGCCGCGGCCATCGGCGCTCACCGCGCCGAAGGCGGGATGGGCGTCCAGGGCCTTGACTAGCAGGGGCTCCAGCATGGCGGCCGGCGGGTCCACCCATTGGTGGTCAGCGAAATAGTCGAGCCGATAGTCCTGCTCTAGGTAGGCGATGCGCGGGGTCCCGTAGCCGGCGCTCGGCTCGGGGCGGGAGACCAGCAGGGTGGGCCCGGGCCCAGAGGACAGGCCCTCGGGTCGGACTGAGGAGAGGTCCGGCGCCAGCATGTAAGTCGCGGGTGGGGCCTCGGGCGGAGTCGGCAGGAGGCCCGAGCAGCCGCTCGCCGAGAGCACCAGCAGGGAAGCGCCGAAGGCGAAGAGCATTCGGGTCAGGGTGCCCATCAGCGCTCCCCCGGCCCGGGACGCCGCGGCCGGCCATAGAGGAGCAGGTTGGGGTCCTGCTTCAGGTCCGTCGCGATGCGATCGAGGCGACCGGTGAGACCCCGCAGGTCCCGCAGCAGGGCGATGAGCTCCGGCATCCCGTCGCGGGTCAGGGCCTTGACCCCCGGGGTGGCCTCCGCCGCCAGGCGATCGAGTTGGCGGGCGGCCTGGCCGATGGCGAGGGACGCCTCCCCGGCCGCGTCGAGGGTGGCACCACCCTTGTCTGCGAGACGCCCCAGGTCCACTGAGAGCACGTCCAGGAGAGGACCGATCCGCCCGAGTTGGGTAGCCAAGGTTCCGCTGGCCGCGGACAGGTGGGCCGCGGTGCGGCCGACGTCGTGGATGGCGGTGCGGATCACCGCCCGTTCACCCTCCCCGAGGAGCTCCTTTAGGGACGCCAGGGTGGACCTGAACTCCCCCGCCGCGCCCCTGCCCTGCTCCAGCAGGTCCATGCCCATCTGCTGGAGTCGGGCGAAATCGGAGAGCTCCGAACGGATCACCGGATACGGCGCCCCGGGCTCCGCCTCCAGGGGCGGGCTGCCGGGCTCACCGGGGTTCAGCTCGATGAAGTAGACGAGACCGGTGAGCCCTTGGCTCGCGATGCGCGCCCTGGTGTCAACCTGGATCGGCAGATCCCGGCGCACGTCGATCAGGAGGCGCGCCCGCCGATGGTCCTGCGGGTCCACGCCAACCTCCCGCACCTTACCCACGTCCACCCCCTGCAACCGGACCAGGGACTCACCGGCGATCCCGGCCACGGATTCCGGCGGGTAGACGGCGAAGGTCCGGTAGTCCCCCCGGGGTCCGACACCCATCAGCCACAGGCTGAGGGCCACGAAGGCACCCCCAAGGATGAGGACGAAGAGTCCCACCAAGGCATAGCTCACCCGCGATTCCAACTGAGGCTCCTTGCGGCCCGGGCACGAGGACCCTGGAAGTAGGCAGCGACCAGGGGATCATTCGATTCGCTGAGCTCCGCCATGGTACCCGTGGCGAGGATACGCCGCTCGGCGAGGAAGGCCACCCGGTGTGACACACGCCACAGGGTATCCAGGTCATGAGTGGTCATGACCACCGTCAACCCGAGGGACTGGTGCAGGTCCCGGATCAGCTCGTCCAGGGCGTCGGCCCCCGCCGGGTCCAGGCCCGTTCCCGGTTCGTCCAGCACCAGCAGGTCCGGGTCCATCGCCAGGGCACGGGCCAGGGCGGCGCGCTTGTGCATGCCGCCGCTGAGCTGCGCGGGGTACTTGGCCGCGGCGTCCGCGCTGAGCCCCGCCAGGCGCAGCTTGAGCAGTGCGATGTCGCGGATCAGGGGGCGCGAGAGATGCGTCTGCTCCTTCAGGGGGACTGAAATATTCTCAAGAACGGTCAACGAGTTGAATAAGGCGCCCTGCTGGAACAGGATGCCGATGCGACGGCGCAGCCGATTGGCCGCGGACTCGTCAAGGCTCCCCGCCTCCTCCCCGAAGAGGCACACCCGGCCGGCACTCGGTCGGGCCAGCAGGATCATCTCCCGCAACAGGACCGACTTACCACAGCCACTCGCCCCCACCAGGGCCAGGACCTCGCCCCGGTTAACCGTGAGATCCAAGTTCTCGTGGATACAGGTGGCGCCAAAACAGGTCCGGATGCCCCTCAGCTCGACCGGATGCTCGACCAGTTGCTCGGCCGGATGCCCCGCCGAATGGCCCGTCGGGCCGTCCGGCGACGATTCGCGGTGCCGGTCCAATGGTCAGATCCCCATCCAGCTGTAGACCACCGAAAAGACGGCGTCCAAGACGAGCACCAGGACGATGGCCTGAACCACGCTGGTAGTGGTGTGGCGCCCCACGCTGTCCGCACCGCCCCGGACCTGAAACCCCTGGTAACAGCCCACCACGGCGATCGCCACCGCGAACACCGGGGCCTTGGCAAGCCCCGTCATCAGCGAGCTGATGGTGACCGCCTCGGGAATACGTCGCATGAAGACCTCGGGACTCAGGTCCAGCATCAAGGCCGACATGACCATGGCGCCCACCACTGACGCCACATCCGCGAAGACCGTCAGCAGCGGCAGGGCGATCGCCAGACCCAGCACCTTGGGCAGCACCAAGAGGTCCAGGGGCGCCACCCCGATGCTGCGCAGGGCGTCCACCTCCTCGGTCACCTGCATGGTCCCGATCTGGGCCGCATAGGCGGAGCCGCTGCGGCCCGCCACCACGATGGCGGTCATCATGGGGCCGAGCTCCCGCAACACCGTGATGGTCACCAGATCCACCACATACAGGTTGCCCCCATAGACCCGTAGCTGGACCCCGGACTGGTAGGCGATGACCACTCCGAGCAGGAAGGCCAGCATACCGAGCACCGGCAGGGCGCGCACCCCGTCCTGCTCCACCACCCGAAGCACCTGACGCCAACGCACCCGCAAGGGGCTGGCCAGGGCGCGCAGAAAGGCCAGGGAGACGGCACCGCCGAAGGCGAGCATCCCCACGCCCTCCCCCGCCCACTCCAGGGTCACGCGGCCGAGTCGCGCCAGGGATCCCGAGCGCCGGACCTCCTGCCCCAGTTCTCCAGCGGACCGGGGCTGGGCCCGCGCCGCCACCAACTCCAGCAGGTCGGCCCGACGCACACCCAAGCCTTCGAGTCGAGCCGAGACACCCTGCCCTTCGAGGCGCTCCCGGAGGCGATGGAGCATTAGGGCCCCGGCGGTATCGAGGCCCCCGAGCCTCGTCGCATCGATGGTGACGGCCCCCAAAGGCGGCTCACGGAGCCCGGAGGGGTCGTCGAGACCCGCGAGTGCCGCGGTGGTCCAAGTGCCCAGGAGCCGCAGGGTCCGCCCATCCTCGCTCCATTCCAGGCGAGCGGGATCGGCGGCCCCGCCCTTCCCTGGGACTGCTGCTCGAATCCGCTGATCAGACGGCGGCATTGGAATCACTTGGGTTGCGCATAGATCGCGAGCCGGGGCTCGACCCGCTACCGGTACCGATCACCCCTCGAAAAAGGGGGATGGAGGGCTCAAGGGGTCGGACTCAACGGGGTGCTCGGTAGATGGCTCCGCGATTTGGTTTGGAGAGGACCAACTGCCAGAGCTGGCCCCGGCGGGATCGGAAATAACCCATGAACAGGTGCAGATAGTACTTCCACATACGGTAGAAACGCTGATCGTAGTGGCCCCCCTTCAGATCCGGCCAGGCGGCATCGAATCTCTGCCACCAGGCCTGGAGGGTTCGATCATAATCCGCACCGAAGCAGTGCCAGTCCTCCAGCACCAGCCAGGGCTCGATGGCCGCGCCGAGCTGCCACACGGAGGGTATGGCGCCGTTGGGAAAGATGTATCTATGGACCCAGGGATCGGTCCCTCGGAGGCTGAGCCTGGACCCGATGGTATGCAGCAGCATCAGCCCCTGGTCCGCCAACACCTGGGCGGCCGTCTGGAAGAAGGTTCGGTAGTTCTTGATGCCCACGTGCTCGAACATCCCCACCGACACAATCTTGTCGAAGCGGCCCTCGAGCTTGCGGTAATCCAGGAACCGGATCTCCACCGGCAGGCCCCGGCACCGCTCGCGAGCGAGCCCAAGTTGCTCCCGCGAGATGGTGATCCCATGGACCTCGACCCCGTAGTGACGCGCCGCATGCTCGGCGAGCCCGCCCCAGCCGCAGCCAATATCGAGCAGGCGTTCACCGGGGGCAAGCTCCAGCTTGCGGCAGATCAGATCCAGCTTCGCCTGCTGGGCCTCCTCCAGGGTCCGGGCATCCCGCCAGTAGCCGCAGCTGTAGCTCATGGTGGGGTCCAGCATGGCCCTGTAGATGTCGTTCCCGATGTCGTAGTGACGCTCGCCTACCTCAAAGGCGCGCCGCGGGCTCTGTCGGTTCAGCAACAGATCTCCGACGGTGGCCAGGGCGGCACGCAGGCCGGCGATCCCCGGCAGCCGTTCACCAGCGCAAACGCCGATCAGCCGCGTCATGGTCTCGTCGAGACGCTCGGAGTCCCAGAGGCGGTCCATATAGGCCTCACCGAATCCCAGAGAGCCTTGCCGCAGGATACGCCGATACAGCTCGGCATCATGCACCCGGATATCCCAGGGTCTGTCACCGTTGAACCTGAGCCCAGCCTCGCTCGCAAGCCGTTCCAGGAACTGGGGCGGTGCCGGCGGGACGCCGGGGCATACGACGCGCGACCGCGCGAGATCCGGATGTGAGTCGAGTGACTGCGTCATGGCGATCCACCCTCCAACTGAAACCGATGGTCCATCGCGGCCAAAGCCTGGACGCGGGGCCAAGGGACAGCATCTCGCCCAACCGCGCCATGTAAACAGCGCCCCTCGGAGACGCGATGGGAAGGTGGCGACCGGAGATGCAGGAATGCAGGTTAGGACAAGAGGCGCCGTGGCTTCAAGCCAAGGGCTCGCAATGTCCAACTGGACGGCCATCCCCTAGAGCTGCCCGCCACGCGCCACGGTTCCGCCACCATCAGGGGTCCGCGGACTCAGGTTCCGGGTCGCCGGGATCGCAACGGGGGCAGCGCGGGCCGCTTTGGGGCTCCCCATCGGAGGGTTCGTCCCAGGACTGCGTGCTTAGCACGCCGAGCCGGACCGGGCTGGACCTGAAGGTCGCGAGCCCTTTCAAACCGAGGCGCCAGGCCTGGAGATAGAGCCCCGCGAGGCCCTCGGAGGGGTACTCGGGGGCCAGGTTCAGGGTCTTGCTGATCCCGGCGTCCACGTAGGGGGCCACGGCGGCCACCATGCCCAGGTGGCCGGCCGGTCCCACCTCCAGGGCCGAGACGAACGCCCCGGAGAGCGCGGCGCCCGCACCGAAATGCGCACGGAAGAGCCGATAGGCGTGGTCCTCGACCTGGTAGTCCTGAATCTCATCGCCAACCCTGACACGCCGCTGGTAGGACCAGGCATAGGCGGGCTCGATGCCGTTGCTCAGGTTATCCGCGAAGGCGAGGGAGATGGTCCCCGTGGGCGCGATGGAGAGCAGGTGGCTGTTGCGGATCCCATGGTCGCGGATGGCCGCCTGGAGCCCCTGGGGAAGGCGGCGGACGAAGGGGGCATCACCGAAGCGGGCCGCATCGAACGTAGGGAAGGGTCCCCGCTCCCGGGCCAGGTGCACGGAGGCTCCGTAGGCCGAATCCCGGAGGCTGCGGGCGATGGCGGCGG
>JBGSUY010000362.1:0-7254 GCA_041753195.1 Chromatiaceae bacterium | reverse complement strand
CGATGATCAGGGGGATCGGCAGGCCGCGCGCCGCGACCTCCAGGTCGAGGCGCGAGCGCAGTCCCTGCGCGCCCCTCGGGCGGGGCGCACCGATCACCACGGCGTCACAGTCGATCTCGCTGCAGAAGGTGAGCAGGCAATCGGCAGGCTTCCCCTGCCGCACCTCGGAGCGGTAACTCAGGCCGCGAGCCGCAGCGTCGCGCTCGATGCGCTGGAGCTCCTCGGCGACCTCGCGGCCGAGCTGACCCTCGAGGTAGTCGCCAAAGGCGATGCGCGTGCGCACATTGTTGAGCCAGTCGTCGCCCATCATCCCCTTCCACAGGTCGGGGATGACGAGCAGGTGGTGCAGCGTGCCGCCCGGCGCGCACAGGGACAGCGCGAGTACTTCGGCCGCTCGCGCTCCCGGCGTGCCATGGCTGGCGAGAAGGACCCGGTTGTACAGCACGAGGTTGGTATCGCGGACTTGAGTGGGAGAGGCCGCGTTGTAGAGGAGGCGCCCCAGGGGGCGCCGCCGTTGCGTCAGCCGATCAGGAAATAGACGCCGATCACGATCGCGAGGGCGCAGAGCAAGGCCATCAGGTCTTCGCGCCGGTCGCTCTTGAAGATGGACAGGGCCGAGCCGCGGTGGAACTTGGCGCCCGACTCCTGCTGCAGGTCGATGTCTTGGCTACGTGGATCCATGGCGTGTCCCCCTCAGATGGTTTCGTGCACGAACAGCAGAACGACGATCAGCGACAGCACGGCCTTGGCGGTGCCGACCACGCCGCCGATCACCAGCGGATCGCCGCCCGCCTGCCGGATCGACGCCAGCGTAATCTGCATGCCGAGGCCGGTGAGGCCGAAGGCGAACAGCCAGGTGATCCAGTCGCGGAAGGCCGCGATCTTCTTGGCCGTATGGCGCACCGCCTTGTGGGCGCCCTTGAGGGTGGTGTTGGCGTCCTTCGACAGCAGCTTGGCGTTGACCACACCGCGCAGCGTGTCGTCGTCGTCCGGTGACATCACCTTGCGGCCCTCGATCAGCCGCCCCAGGGCCGCCTTCTGGTCCTCACGCTGGACCTTGGGGAGTTCCGACTGCAGTGTCGCCACCTGGTCCGCCGTCAGGAGCTTCTCCGGCTTGATGTTGTTGTCGAAGTACTTGCCCTGATAGTGCTCGGCCGGCGCGAACACACCGGTCGATGAGAGGGCGAACATCAGCAGGAATCCGATCACGAAGATCGGGAACTTCTCGAACACCACCCGGCCGACGTTGACCCCGGGCGCGTTCTCCTCGCGCTTGACATACCACACCGCCAGCCAGACCACGATGATCGGCAGGATCAGAACGCGGGTGATGTTGAAGATCTCCGCAACCTTCAGCGTCTCGATCCCGTTGGGCTGGAAGGCGAGCGCCGCGCCGGCCACCTGCGCCGAGTTGAGGATGCCGGTACCCGCCCAAGCGCCGAACTGCACCGGGCCCATATGGAAGAGATGGCCGATCACCGGGAACAGGAACATGCAGCCCACGCCCCAGAGGAGGATGGTACCGATGGTGTAGGCGATCTCGACCGACTTGGCCTGCACCACCGGGGCCGCCGCCACGGCCGCGGACACGCCGCACACGCCCATGCCGGCAGACAGCACGCCACCCATCGAGTTGGGGATATTGCGCCGCGCCCCCATCCACAAGGTCAGACCGACCGATCCCAGGACGAAGAACCCGATCATGACGATCGACAGGCCGCCGAGCTGGCGCAGCTCGGCCGCGGAGTAGAGGACACCCAGCAGCACCACCCCGGTCTTCAGTCCCAGCCGCGACAGCCGCACGCCGTTCTCCGCCCAGCGCGGGACCCTGAAGACGTTGACGACGAGGATGCCGGCCACGATGCCAAGCACCACATAGTTCAGCCCCAGCACATCATGCAGGTATTTGTCGCCCATCACCGGGCCAAGCGCCTTCGACCAGACCGCGACCTGCGGAGCGACGTACCAGCGGATCAGCATCGCGATGAACAGGATGAAGATCGCACCACCGACCGCCGACAGGTAGTAGTCCAGGTTGCCCTCCACGTGCTTGCCGAGCAGATACCAAAAGCCAACGACCACGGCGATGCCGCCGAAGATGTAGCTCAGGGAGGTCATCTCGCCGGCAAACTTGTCGATCGCCAGGTACGCGATGACCCCTTCCTGCAGACCGAAGGCGACGCTGGCGCCGATCGCCAACATGATCAGCCCCATTACAAGCAGGGCCGGGCTACGCTGGGTGTAGACCATTGGTGGTTCCTCCAAGGTGGTTGTTGGGTGGCCTGAGCGCATTGACGGCGCGCCAGGCCGTGTACGCCTCTGTGGGCGTTCTACCCAGCTAGATAGATGGTTTCAGTCAAACAAGCAAGACGAAGAATTGTTCGAGGCCAGCCAGCCGCTCCCGGAGCCCCGCATCGCGCTGGGCTAGCCCGCGGTGCAGGTCCTCGATCCAGGACGTCCGGCTTCGTCAATGCCGCGGCGATGACTCCCCCTCGGGATTGGGCCCGCCCAATCGGTCGTCGTCGGTGTCAGATCCCTCCCCTGAACCCCAGGCGACCAGCTCCCGCAGCACTACAGTGCCCACGCACGGCGTGGGCGAAGCGCGGAGCATCGGCGGGGATGGAGTTGATGAAGTAGCGCCGCTCACTGGTTGTGGCATCCCCGCTAACGCAGGGGCGCTCCACCATCCCGACGCTGCGCAACCCCACCCAGCGCTCAACATCGGGCAGCGTGCGCAGATCCTCGCTGATCCAGTAGCGGCGCACTTCCAGGCGGCCATGGTCTTTGTCGATCTCCTCCGTGAAGCCGTGCGCGAAGTGGGCAAAGTCACCCGCCTGGGCCACACTCCAGAAATCCTCGACCGCTCCTTGCAGCGCGCTCTGGTTGCCCTTGAGACCCAGCACGTAGTCCCCGCGCAAGGGCTACCAATCTGGGCCGCGATGGCGGTTTGGCGTCCCATCGCGTCGATGGTCACCAGACAACCGTGCAACTCCAATGGCAACCGCACAAATCGTCAACAATACGATATCGATCAGCGCATGAAGTTTGTTGCGGTCGATCCGGGGATCTTCTAGCGACGTGAAACGCCGGACAATGCCTGCTGACATAAGAGACTCCTAATGTTGTCTCTCTGCATCATCCGCCAACTTACTGCGATACTGCAATTTTAAGCGCGCTCGCCCTGGATGACTCAGTCGGCACCTCCCATCCGCTGGCACGGTGTGAGAGGATTGAGCCTCGGCCTTCCAAGCCGTTCGGGTCCGGTTCCCCGCGGCAGCAGTCGGTGCGTCGCACCGGACACGGACCCCACACCAAGCCCGAGGCAATCCATGAAGGCCAACTCCCCCCCGCGGGACCAGACGAGCCAGCTCGACAGAAGGGCGGTCATGGACGCAAAAGTCAAGGATATGGCAACGCTGCAACGCCCCCTCCCACCCAAGCCGGAGGCCATGGAGTGGCGCGACTACCTCGTCATGTTGCTGCATATCGGCGCGGAGCTGGAGCACGCGCTGATGGTGGAGTATCTCTATGCGGCCTACTCGCTCAACGACCGCTCCGGTACGGCGCAGCAGCGCCGCCAGATGAGCGAATTGCGCAATCTCCTCCTGACGGTTGCGAGGGAGGAAATGGGGCATTTGCTCACGGTGCAGAACCTCCTGTGCCTCCTGGGGGGCCCGGTGTGCTTCGACCGATCCCATTTCCCGGCGGACACGGCCTACCTGCCCTTTCCGTTCCGGCTCGAGCCGGCCAGCCTGGAGTCTTTGGCCTGGTATGTGTATGCCGAGGCGCCGCATGACTGGCAGGTACTGTGCCAGGCACACTGTTGTCAGCGCGACCTGGAGGTGAGTGACGACATCCGCATGGTGGCCGAGATCGTGGGTACCAGGCCCGCGACCGGCCAAGCCCATACCGTCGGCCAGCTCTATGACCGTATCATCGAGGTCATGGCGGACCCAGCGCGCATCCCTGACGCGGTCTTCCGGCCCGATACCTACACGCATCAGGCGTCCTGGGACGATTGGGGCCGGGGTTATGCACCGCCGCCCGCCAGGCCGGGGGAGACCGAGCCCCCCAAGACAGCGCCCGCCGACCGCAGTTTCGTGATCGTTGCGCGGGTGGCCACCCGGACCGAGGCGCTCGCGGCCCTCAAGCAGATCGGCCGCCAGGGTGAGGCCGCCCATCTGCGACTGGCAGACGATGACGAGCCCTCCCACTTCGAGCGGTTCATGCGCCTGCTCGACGCCTTTCGCACCGCGAAGGACCCGCGAGACTTGGTGCATGCGGTACCCGTGAACCCCACCACCAGGCTCGGCCCCGACAAGCGGGAGGGGAGCACCAGCATCGAGCAACCGACCTCCCGGCAATGGGGGACCTTGTTCAACCTGCGCTACCGTGCCCTGCTCACCTATCTCAGCCACAGCTACCGGTTGGCGCGCCTGGTGGATACGCGGGAGCCCAATGTCCGCGGTGCGCTCATGCACAAGGCCTTCGGCGAGATGTACAACCTCAAGGCCATTGCCGGAGTCCTAGTGCACCGCCCGCTTAAGGACGGGGTCCCCAGCAACCAGGCCTGTGCCGCACCGCCATTCGAGATGCCCTACAGCATGGACCTGCCGATCGACGAGCCCGACTGCTGGCAGCAACACAAGGACATCCTGAAGGCGTCCCTGAAGGTCTGCCACACCTTGCTGGCGGCGGAAGATCCATTGGCACCGCCTTTGACCGCCAACGAAGGCAATTACCTCAGGACACTTCGGCAGTTGGATCAAACCTCGATTGCCTGGATCGATACGATCAGATACGGACTGCTCCGGAACGGAGGGCACCGCGTATGAGCATCAAGGCGCTACGCATTCTCCCGCCCATCGCCATCGGCCGACTCGGCTCGGCTGCGGACCCATTGGTGGCCTATGAGATCGAGGCAGACCCGGAGCATCCCCTCGATATCCCCCGGATCAAGGGTGCCAAGACCCTGGTGGTCGACCGGGACAGCGGGGAGATCGTGGATGCGTTTGTTCCCAAGGTGGTGTCCTTCAAGGAGGAGTGCATCGTGGACGGCAAACCCACGCAGCAGATCCGACCCGTCGCCCCCTTCCTGGAGGTCTGGGCCCAGGTCGCCGACGACCGATGGGTGCCCCTGACCCTCGATCTCTTGGCCGAGAACGGCCTGACCCCCGCCGATCTTAGCTGGCAGGCGACAGTCGCCAATCGGAAGGTGGCCCGACGTACCGCGGACGCGAATGATCAGGTCACCGCCATCACCCCCGCCTTCTCGACGCACCAGGCCCAGCCGCTCCATGGACGGTGCCCCAACTTCGTGGAGGCGGACGCCTCCATCGACCTCGGCCAGGTGCAATACATCAAGCCCACGGCGCAGTACCCGGAGATTCGCCTGAGGTTCACCCCAGCCCAGGGCAAGATCTACGGCCCAAAGCTGGACTCCGAAAAATTGGCGAGCACCTACGGGAGCGATTGGCCGGATACGGTTTGGATACCGCCCCCGGAGCAGGCGGTCTATGACCCCAACAAGGGGTGGTTCAAGTTCGAGACGAACCAGGCGAGCGGGGCGAGCGGGGCGACCGGGGGCCCCCAGTCCCAGAGCGACGGCGACGCGCGCGAGCGCCTGGAGGCCCGGGAGACCTGGCCACCGTCGCTCTACGCCATAGTCCCCCCGGGCCCCTCCTGGCTCAACGACAACATCGCCGTGGGCCGGGGGTACCTGGACGACACCTGCGACGGGGTCGTGGAGGTCAGAATGAAGCTGAGCGACGGCGCCGTGCTGGAGGCCGCCGCGCGCATCTGCTCGGGGCCGCCAGCCGTGGTGCCCGATACGGTCTTCCTTCGAACCCTCGCGGACGACCTGGACCAGGTGATCCATGGCCCCTGGGTCCCCAGCTTGGAGAGCGAGGAGGAGACCCGCCAGCGTGCCCTCGATATCGTCCGCCGGGCCTTCGATACGGTGCGCTACCTGAACGTCGCCGTCATGAACGGCAACCCGGTGAAGGGCCGCGATCCCCTGAGCTTCGACACCATGCCCGCCGAGGAGGCCTTCGACGTCTATCGGCTGATGCGCCCCGTGGTGCCGGAGCGCACGGCGGATACCCTCATGATCATGGGGCTCCATCAGCAGGTGTATGCGGCCCTCCAAGGGGGTGCAAACACCTGGTTTGCCCATGCCCTGCGGCTGCCCACTGACGTGGGCGACTTCACGGACCATGGGCGGCGTAAGATGCCGGCCATGATGGCCGGCGCGGACGGCGGCTATCTCGCCCTGACCTATCGCCAGATCAACGCCGTCCTGCGCTGCTCGGGTCTCCCGGTGCAGCCGGGGGACGAGGCGCCGAAGGCGGACCCTAGGCAGTTACTCGTCGCCCGCAATCGACACGAGCAGATCCACCATCAGGCGGTCGGCAACCCCTTCAGCGCCCGCATTGAGATGTCCGTCGGCAACTGCACCCCGGGCCTGGAGATGGACTTCCGGGCGGTCTGGCGCCGACTCCTGGAGGGCATCGTCCTGCGGGAGTACGACAACCTGGTGATGGAGATGGAGCCACTCGCGGGAGGTCCCGAGCTGCCGGACCTGGTCGGACACCGACTGGTTCGAATCGGCGAGGCGGACATGTGTACGCAGATGATTGGCCCTTCGCCCTACAACACCCGCACCCGCTCCACCGTACTGGGCTACAAGGACAACCCCGATGGCATCTTGCCCCTGGAGTGGTCCAATGCCCTCGCCCACATCCTGAGCCAGTCCGTCGGGAGTACCGTCGAGTGCTGGTTCACCAAGACCCCGGTTTGGTCCACCCAGTCGGCCTTTGAGAGGGAGGAGAACCACCTGAAGATCGCGCTCAGGGTCAGGCCCTTCTTCGAGGACGGCAGCGCCCTGATCTCCCGGGAGCTGGCCAGGCCTGGCGAGCTGACCCAGGGCCTATGCTCCCCCTGGCAGAACGACTACCGCGAGTGCTCCTGCTATTACTGGGCGTCCGCCCGGCCGGACTTCGTCAACGTGAAGCCCACCGAGAACGGGGCGAGCTCGGGCGACAACTGGATGCAGAAGGAGCGCACGGGGGACTATGTGCCCGACGACTACCGGGACAGCCGCCTGCTCAATTACGACGACCTGTTCCGGGCCTGGGAGCAGTACCTGAGGTTCCAGATCGGCGGGGCCGAGCTGGACCGGACGCCGGTGGATGGGGCGGATGCGGCGGCCTCGCACACCGATGACTCCGACTGACACCTTGCGCGCCGAGGCGC
>JBGSUY010000361.1:0-3170 GCA_041753195.1 Chromatiaceae bacterium | reverse complement strand
CAGCCCCTGCCGCTCGACCTCCTCCCGGAACGGTCCCCACGCCCCATCATCGCGCCCTGCGAGCAGGAGGTGGAGATCTGGGAACTCCCTCGCCAGTGCCCCAAGCGCTCGCGATAGCAAGTCAAGCCCCTTCTTGACGTGCAGTCTCCCATAGAAGAGGGCCACGTCCTTGCCCCGCAGCTCGGGATACTCGCGCTCCAGCTCCTCACGCCGAGGCAACCGGTCAAACGGCCTCGGGTCGACTCCATTCGGCACCAGGCAAACCGGCGTGCGGGGTGCCAGCGCATGCAAATGCCCCACCTCCGGACGCGACAGCGCGTGCAAGCACGCCGCCGCCCGCAGGTTCTTCCCCTCCACCAGCGCAGTATACACTCGCTTCCTGAACGCCTTGTGCCGCAACGCCCAGGGCTCCGTCATGCCATGAGCGGCCATCAGGTATGGCACAAGCGCCCTCCGCGCAGCCCGCGCGCCTCGCCGCGTGTGACCCTGCCACAAACCATGAAAGTGAACGACGTTGGCCCCCTCCACCCATCGCTCCAGGTCACCGACTGGTCCATCAAGTAAGACCCCCGCCGGCAACTCGAAGTCGCCCCCCGCCGACGGAGTCGGCGTGACGATCCGCACCCCTTCTCCTCTGGCAGCCAGCGCTCCAGTGAACCCGAGAATACTGGGCACCATCCCCCCGTCTCGCTCCGGAACCAGACCGTTGCACACGTGCAGCGATCCACTCTCCGCCACCCCCGCGTCGAAGCTCCTGCGCAGGTCACACCGTCGCGAATAGCTGATGCTCATCGTGCACCTCGCTCCAGGTCTGCCCTGTCCCAGGCACCTGCGATAGCTGCCGAGGCCAGAGGCCCCGGCAAAGGCTCGGGCGCTCGTAGTTGCCTCATCACGTTCGCCAGCGCGGGATCAATTCCGTAGTCATCAAGGTTCTTGTCCAGCCTTGCCTTCAGGCCAGGACCGCTGTAACGCAACAACGTCACGTTCAGGATCACCCGCCGCTGGTCAGTCTCCCGCAGGATCGGCGCACCCACGAACTGAACAGCACCCGCAAGCGCTAGCCCCAGCATCGTCGCCCCCGCAAGCCACCTCCGCTCCCCAGCCATCAATCGCTTGACCTCCCCCGCCGCCCCCAGGTAGAGCAGCGGCAACAACGGGAAGATCAATCCCGCATTCCCGGCAAACACGAGTAGCGAGAAGCTCAGCGTTGGTATCGCCCAGGCCATCACGATCAGACTGGCGTCGCGACGCCCACCGGTTAGACCTCGCAGCAGCCCCAGAAGCCCCGGCACCACCACCAAAGGCGCTGACCACAGCACGAAAAGCGCATACTTCGAAGCGTTCCTCAACAACCCCTCGAACCATCCCCGGTGCAGCACCGAGAATCCCTCCATGTGCCCCTCATGTTTGGCCAGCACACGCTCGAGATAAGGCATCGGTCCACCGAGAATCGCCGACATCCCGCCAAACCAGCAGGCGCAGCAGGCAGCGATCACCAGGCTTCCCGCCACCAATTCTCGCCAGCTCGCCCGGCCTAGCCAGAGACAGGTCAGCCACAAGGGCGTCCCGAAGACCAGTAAGTCCTGCCGCATGATCGTGCCCACTCCCAGCCAGGCGCTGCACGATAGCAGGTCCAGCCTCCATCCCCGCTCGCGAAACCGCACGCCGTGATAGCCAATGGCAGGTAGCACCGCCAGCCACACCAGGTAGGAGTTGATCGTCGAACCATACCACCAAACGACAGGGTTTAGCGCCACGGCAAGCGCCGTCGCGGCAGCCGTCAGCGGCGATAGCCACAGCACTCCCAGGCGATACACGTAAAGCGACCCTAAGCAGGTGAGCGCGCCGTTCACCACCGCAAACGCCACGATCGGGTCCGCCCAGATCGACTGCATGGCCTTCGCCAGCAGCACGTAGCCAAGGTTCCCGGGCATGGGAACGGAGTAGTCGGGCCCCAGCTCGAGCGACGTTACATAATGCGGCCCATCCTTGCTCATCATCTGATGATCTGACACGTAGGGCACTCGGGTCGCCGCTACCACCACACCAAGCAACAGGAAGACACCCAGGTTCCAGCCTGCCGGCGATACGCTCTCGCTCTTCCCAAGTCTGACCTTGGCGAGAGTCTGCGACGGACAGCCAGAGACTCCGCTCAAATCCAATCGAGTCGACACCACCGAACCCTCCTCCAGGACATCCAGTCCTTAACTCAAAGCCCTGTTCGAACTGCCTATCGGGGCTACATCGATTTCAATACCTCCAGAGTGACGCGGGTCGAACCTGCCCACTGGCGTCAGCTCCCCGCCCTCGTCGGCTTCTTCCCGCCAGCCCGAGAGCTTCGAGCATTCCGCGCGCAAACCGTTCCGGCCCCCACTCCGCGGCGACCTCGCGTGCCCGTTCGCCCAGCTTTCGCCGGCTCGCCTCCGGCAGCAGCGTCACCAGCTCTAGCAGCTCGGCAAGCCGCGACTCATCCCCCGGGTCGAACGTGAAACCGGTCCAACCCGGTGGCTCCGGGACCAGCGTCCCCGCGCACCCGGCCCGATTCGAGATCAATAAAGGCAACGCGCAGGCCGCTGCTTCGTTGGCCACCAGCCCCCATGGCTCCGACACGCTTGCCAATACAAACGCTCCCGCAAACGCATACCACCGATCCAACCCGGCTTCCTGCAAGAATCCCGGCCGCAGAACTGACTCGCTCAACCCGAGCGATTCACACACAGCGTCTATTCGTGCACCTTCCGGCCCCGCCCCGCACAGCGCTAGATTCCAGGCAAGCCCCTTGCCCACCCGCTCCCGGTACCGAGCATACGCACTCACCAGAATCTCCAGGTTCTTCTCCCTCACAAACCGGCACACACTCAGGAAATAAGGCCGAAGGCCGGCCTCCAATGGCCGTTGCCCCGCATCACGGAGGTCTTCCGCGCGGCCGGCAAAAAAGTCGTGATCCACTGCGTTGTATCCAAGCGCTATACGAGCGGCACTCATCCCGAGCGTTTCCAGATACTCCCTGTGCCGCACTCCCCCGACAAGCGCCGCATCAAACCGCGCTACCCGCCGCCGCTTCACCGCCTCCTTCCACCACCTCCTGGGCCGGTCGATCGCCTGGCTCTCCGACATCAAGATCACCGGCACCCCATGCGCCCGCGCCCACGCCGCCGCCGCCAGACACT
>JBGSUY010000360.1:0-5840 GCA_041753195.1 Chromatiaceae bacterium | reverse complement strand
AGGACGCCATCGACGCCGAGTGGCGCACCCAGCAGGACGCAACCGCGGCGTCCGATGCGGCCGCCTCGGCGGACCTGGTCGCCGAGCAGCGCCGCCGCAAGCAGGCGGAGCTAGGCGATATCCCGGTCCCGCCCAAATACGCCTCCGCGGACTTCCTCAAGACCAGCTTCTGGCGCCTTCGCGGCGGGCTGGACGTGCCCAAGGAGCGCTTCGTGAGCTATCCGGGGTGCGAGCGCGACGCCGACCGCAGCCTGCCGATCGCCTGGGCCGGCTGGAACCCCCTGCAGCAAGCGATGGCCATCGCGACCCATTACCTGGACGTGCAGGAGCGCGAGGCCTGGGACGCCGGGCGCCTGACGCCCCTCCTGGCCGGTATTCAGGAGCTGCTGCCCTGGATCCTCCAGTGGCACAACGACTACGACCCCGAGTCCGGCCAGCGGATGGGCGACTATTTCGCGGGCTTCCTTGCCGAGGAGGCCCGCGCGCTGGGCCTGACCCTGGAGGCCTTACGTTCCTGGCGCCCGGTGGTAGCGACCGGGACCCGGCGGGGCCGCCGGCCTCGGGGTCAGGGACTCTCTGTCCGCAAGGAGGTCTTGTGACCCAGGAACTGGCCATGACGGGGTACTTCCGCGACCAGGTGCTCGCCAAGCGCCCCTACATCCGGTTGGAATGGTGTCGCGCTGCCCTGGAGCGCCCCGTTCGGCGGGAGGTCCAACCCGAGGACGGGCGCATCCGTTTCTGGACCTTTGTCCCAGAGATCGACCGCTACCTGCGGGTGGTTACCCTGCCGGACGGCGTGACCATCCATAATGCCTTCCCGGACCGGAGGTTCAAACCATGAGACTCGCCTACGACCCAGAGACCGATTCGCTGTACATCCACCTCACCGAGTCGCCCGCGACGGATTCGGACGAGGTCGCGGACGGCGTCGTCCTCGATTTCGACGCTGACGGAGCCCTGGTCGGGATCGACGTGCAGCACGCGAGCCGCAAGGCCGACATCCGCCACCTCTCACTTTCGCATCTGCCCTTGCAGGCGCTCGACGCCGCCTGAGATCCAGGCAGTGGCACTGTCAATTGGAGGCACCCATGACTAAAGCCACTTTCAACGGAGCCCTGCCCGTACGACCCCCAATCGACTCGGACACCGAGCGCGCCGCACGGGCCTTCATCGAGCGCGTGTCGGCACGCTACGACCTGGCAGGCGCCGTCCTGTTCGGAAGCCGCGCCCGGCGCAGCCATCGCCCGGATAGCGACGCCGACATTGCGGTCGTGTTGCGCGGGCCGAGTCAGCCCTTTCTCGACACCAAGCTTGACTTGGCGGATATCGCCTTCGACGTGCTGTTGGACACCGGCGTCCTGATCCAGCCCTTGCCGATCTGGGAGGACGAGTGGGAGCACCCGGAGCGTCACCGTGCCCCGGCGCTGATACGCAACGTACACCGCGAGGGAGTCAGGCTCTGAATGCGACCGAGCTGATGGATAAGGCTGCCAGGGCCGCGACCTCGGCAGCACTTCTGCTCGACGCCGGGGACTTCGACGGCGCCTGCAATCGCGCCTATTACGCCATGTTCGATGCCGCCCGCGCCGCGCTGATCGGCTGTGGTGTCCCGGTCGAGCAGGCTGCGGTCAAGACTCACAGCGGTCTGATCGCCGCGTTCGGTCTTCGCCTCGTCAAGACCGGGCGACTGCCGGTGGATCTGGGCAAGGCGCTGAACCGGGCGTCCGAGGTTCGCCTGGCCGCAGACTACACCGGAGAGGTCATCGGGGCGGACCAGGCGCGGAGGATGGTCGAGCAGGCCGGCGTCTTCACCGCGGCGATTGGACGCGAGTTGGGAAGGCCGACCGGTGGGGGCTGAGTGTCGGCACGTTTCGGAGGCCTTATGCCTGTTTCCCCTCATCCCCGGCCCCTCCGGGGGGCGAGGCGAGCAAGAGGTTTCTCTCCGGGGAAGAGGGAATATGGCTACCGGGGGGCCAAGCGGATCTCGATCTTGCACCCCACCGCCGCGGCATACTTGCGCAGGGTCGCCAGCGAGGGGGCGTGCTTGCGCGAGGTCAGCGAGGTTTCGATACGCGCCAGCGCGGACTGCTTCACCCCCATGCGCTCGGCCACCTGCTCCTGGGTCAGGCCGGCGCGGCGGCGGGCCTCGAGCATGGTGTCGAGGGCCGCAAACTCGTCGGCGATCGCCTCCCACTCGGCGCGAAAGGCCGGATCGCCGAGGTCGCGCTCCAGCTCCGCCCGGGGATCGGCCCGGACCGGGCGATAAGTCATCGTCTCGTTTTGCGTTACCACTCGTTTACTCATGACGCAGCACCTGTTTCATGCGGTCGCGCGCAAGATCCAGCTCCCGGGCTGGGGCCTTGTTCGATTTCTTCACGAACCCGTGAAGGATCACGATGCGCTGCCCGACCAACGTACAGTAGAGGGCGCGCCCGATCCCTTCGGCGGCCTTGGCCCGAACCTCGTACAGACCCCCGCTCAGCGCCCGCGTATGGGGCATGCCAAGGTTGGGACCATACTCGATCATCCGCAGGACCAGGGCGCGGTAGCGCGCTCGCAGCCCCGGCGGCCAACTATCGAGCTCCGCTTGAACGGACTCGTTGAAATAGTCGATGGTGTAGGCCATTGGGGCACTATAACAAGCATGTTATGATCGCTCAAGTCTGCAACCGCCCCCGCTCCTCTCGCCCGCCAAGGAGGCCGCTATGACCCTGCTGCGCGACCTGATCCCGATCCCGGAGCGGGTCCACCAGAGCGATTTCGTCCTGCGCCTGACCGAGGGCCTGGCCCACGCCGAGCGGACACTCGACGACTATGTGGTCACCGAGCAGTTGGTGCACTGCTTCGACGACGCTCTGGGCGTGATCCAGAAGGCCGTCGCCACGGGGGTCAGTAAGGCGGTCTACCTGCACGGCAGCTTCGGCTCGGGCAAGAGCCATTTCATGGCGGTGCTGAGCCTGCTCCTGGCCGGCAACCCGCGGGCCCGGTCCATCGTCGAGCTGGCCCCGGTGGTCGCGCGCCACAACGGCTGGACCGAGGGCCGGCGCTTCCTGCTGGTGCCCTACCACATGATCGGGTCGAACGACCTGGAGTCGGCCATCCTCGGCGGCTACGCGGATCACGTCCGCCGCTTGCACCCACAGGCCCCGATACCCGGCTTCTACCTGGCCGAGCACCTGTTCCGGGACGCCGATGCCATGCGCGCCCGCATGGGCGACAAGGCCTTCCTGGGCGCGCTGAACGAGACCTCGGGGGGCGCGGAGTCGGGCTGGGGCGGACTAGCCGGGGGCTGGACGACCGAGGGCTATGAGTCGGCCAGGCTCGAGGCCCCAGACGGCGACGAGCGGATTCGCCTGGTGGGCGACCTGATCGCGGCCTTCTTCCGCTCCTACCAGACGGCGGCGGGGGTGCAGGGGGAGTCCTTCCTGCCGTTGGACCAGGGCCTGGCCGTGCTCTCCAAGCACGCCCGGGACCTGGGCTACGATGCGGTGATCCTCTTCCTCGACGAGCTGATCCTGTGGCTCGCGAGCCGCGCGGCGGACCTGGCCTTCGTCAGCAGCGAGGGGGCCAAGCTCTCCAAGCTGGTGGAGGCCCAGCACGCCGACCGGCCGGTGCCCCTGGTGAGCTTCGTCGCCCGCCAGCGCGACCTGCGCGAGCTGGTGGGTGAGAACCTCGCCGGGTCACTCCAGCTCCAGTTCTCCGACGCCCTCAAGTACTGGGAGGCCCGCTTCGAGAAGATCCGGCTGGAGGACCGCAACCTGCCGGTCATCGCCGAGCGGCGCATCCTGCGCCCGGTCGACGAGCGGGCGCGCGCCGAGATCGATGGGGCCTTCGACGCACTGCGAGGGCTGCGCGCCGACGTCTCCGCGACCCTGCTGACCGACGAGGGCAAGTGGCAGGAGTTCCGCCAGGTCTATCCCTTCAGCCCGGCCCTGGTGCAGACCCTGATCGCCGTGTCCTCGGTCCTGCAGCGCGAGCGCACCGCGCTGAAGCTCATGCAGCAGCTCCTGGTGGACCGGCGCGCGGACCTGGAGCTGGGACAGCTCATTCCGGTCGGCGACCTGTTCGATGTCATCGCCGAGGGGGACGAGCCCTTCTCGGACGCGATGCGCCTGCACTTCGACAACGCCAAGCGGCTCTACTACCAGAAGCTCCTGCCCATGCTCGAACGCCGCCATGGCGTCACCTGGCAGGATGTTCGCGCCGGCGTGGCCGACCCCGAGGCGGCGCTGCGCCTAAAGAACGATGCCCGCCTCCTGAAGACGCTCTTGTTGGCGGCCCTGGTGCCGGAGGTCGAGTCCCTGCGGGCGCTGACCGCCCAGCGCCTGGCGGCGCTGAACCACGGCACCATCAAGGCCCCCATCCCGGGTCGGGAGGCGCAGATCGTGCTCGGCCGCTGCCGGGAGTGGGCGGCGGAGGTCGGCGAGATCAAGGTGAGCGAGGACCTCAATCCGATCCTCTCGATCCAGGTGACCGGGGTGGACGTGGCGCCCATCCTGGAGAACGCCGCCTCCCACGACAACCCCGGCAACCGCCGGCGCAAGATCCGCGAGCTGCTGTTTCGGGAGCTGGGGGTGGCGGAGGGCAACGACCTGTTCTCCACCTACAGCTTCCCCTGGCGCGGGACGCGCCGCGAGGTCGACGTGGTCTTCGACAACATCCGCGAGCTGATCGAGGACAGTCGGCTGCGCGGACGCGACGGGGCCTGGACCCTGCTCCTGGACTTCCCGTTCGACGACGCTGGGTTCACCCCCCAGGACGACGTGGTACGGCTCCAGCGCTATCGGGGTGCCGCCCAGACCGTCGCCTGGCTGCCAAACTTCCTGAGCCAGAAGGCCCAGAAGGAGCTCGGGACCCTGGTCCGCATCGACGCGGTCCTGACCGGCGAACGCCTCGGGGACTACGCGGGCCACCTGTCCCAGGTGGACCAGGCGCAGGCCAAGGCGCTGCTGAAGAACCAGCAGAGCCAGTTGCAGCAGCGCATCCGCCAGTGCCTGGAGGTCGCCTACGCGATCGCGGGCGAGCCACGGGACGCCGTGGACCTGGTCCTGGCGCCCGGGGACCAGCTCCGCAGCCTCGACCCGACCTTGAGCCCGCGCATCCCCGTCGGATCGAACCTGAAGGAGGCGTTCGATGGCTTGCTCGATCAGATCCTCGGCCACCAGTACCCGGCCCACCCGCGTTTTGACATCGAGGTACGTGGGGCCGTGGCGCAGAAGGTGTATGGGGTCATCCAGGAGGCGCTGCAGCAACCGGACCAGCGTGCCTACGTCCAGGACAGGCCGTTGCGCGTGCTGGTGCGGTCCGTCGCCGAGCCCCTCAAGCTCGGGCAGATGGGCGATACCCACTTCGTGCTCGGCACCCACTGGCGCGCCCACTTCCACCAACGCCACGCCCAGGAGGGCGGGGGCCAAGGGGCCACCGACGGCGCCCTACCCCCGCAAACCGTGCGTAAGCTGCGCGGCTGGATCGATGACCCAGACCCCATGGGGCTGCCGGTCGAGCTTCAGAACCTGGTCATCCTCACCTACGCCGATCAGACCGACCGGTCCTTCTTCCTCGGCAACGCGCCCGTCAAGGGCACCATCGAGCGCATCCCGGACGACTGCGAGCTGCGGCAACAGGCGCTGCCGCCCGCGGACCTGTGGGCCGAGGCGGTCGCCCGGATGGCGAGCCTGTTCGGTAAGGTGGAGGCCCAGGGGCTCAACGCCGCCAATGTCTCCCGCCTGGTCGAGGACCTGACCGAGGCCATCGAGCCGCGGCGCAAGCCCGTACAGCGGCTCGCGGCGGTGCTGGAACAGCGGCTTGCGGCACTGGGCACGCCGGTCGATACGGCGCCG
>JBGSUY010000359.1:0-3153 GCA_041753195.1 Chromatiaceae bacterium | reverse complement strand
GACGACGGCGCGAGCCTGGAGCGGGCCCTGGCCGGCGCCCACGGGGCCTATTTCGTGACCTTCTTCTGGATCCATTTCTCCCCGGAGCGGGAGAAGGCCGAGGCCGCGAGCATGGCGCAGGCCGCCGCGGCGGTGGGACTGCCGCACGCCATTTGGTCGACGCTGGAGGACACCCGCCGCTGCATACCCCTGTCGGATGATCGGATGCCGACGCTCATGGGTGAGTACAAGGTCCCGCATTTCGACGCCAAAGATGAGTCGAACGCCTTTTTCCTCGATGCGGGGGTCCCGACTACCTTCCTGCTCACCTCCTTCTATTGGGACAACCTGATCCACTTCGGGATGGGACCCCGGCGAGCCGAGGATGGCCGGCTGGTCTTCACCCTGCCCATGGGCGACAAGAAGCTCCCCGGCATCGCCGCCGAGGACATCGGCCGCTGCGCCTATGGCATCCTCAAGGGCGGGGAGGCGTACATCGACAAGACAGTGGGGATTGCCGGCGAGCACCTCACCGGCGCCCAGATGGCCGCGGAGCTGGGGCCGGCCCTGGGGGAGGAGGTGATCTACCATGCCATCAGCCCGGCGGACTACCGGGCCCTGGGCTTTCCCGGCGCCGAGGACCTGGGCAATATGTTCCAGTTCAAGCAGGAGTTCGAGACTGACTTCTGCGGCGCGCGGGAGCCCGCGGTCGCCCGCTCCCTGAATCCGGAGCTTCAGGACTTCCGGACCTGGCTCGAGCGGAACAAGGCGCGGATCCCGATCGGATAGGCCGGCCCCTTGGCTCCCAGCCAGACTCGGGTCCCTGGTGATTGGTCGGTCGTCGGAGCAAGGCGTATCTATCCGCGAGTGAAGCGATGATCGAGGTCAGCCCCCGCATCCAGATCCCGGAGTCGGAGCTCAGCGAGCGGTTCATCCGCTCGCCCGGCCCTGGGGGTCAAAACGTGAACAAGCTGGAGACGGCGGTGCAGTTGCGTTTCGACGTGGCCGGCTCACCCTCGCTGCCGGAGGACGTGCGGGCGCGCGTGATGCGGCTCGCGGGCCGGCGGCTGGACGGGGCCGGGGTTCTTACCATCGAGGCCCACCGCTTCCGCACCCGGGAGCGTAACCGGGAGGATGCCCGGGAGCGGCTGGTCGATCTGATCTGCCGGGCGGCCCCTCGCCCCAAGCCGCGTGTCGCCACCCGGCCCACCCGCGCATCAAAGGAGCGGCGGCTCGAGTCCAAGCGTGCCCGCTCAACAACCAAGCGGTTGCGGGGCGGCCCATCGGGCGGGGATGCCTGAGACAGATGCCGGCGGGACGCCGGCGGTCCAGGGGAGGGGGCCGGCAAGATGTCGGCGGTCCGGTTGGGGGATCAGGGGGCGAGTTGGACCAGGGCGCCGGAGAGGGTGGCCGCGCAGTCCGCGTCGAGCTTGAGGGCGGCGAGGTGGTCCGCGCGGGTCTGGCCCAGGTTGAGGATGGCGATGGGCAGGCCGAGCTCCGCGGCCTGCAGGCAGAACCGATAGCCAGAGTAGACGCTGAGTGAAGAGCCCAGGACCAGGAGCCCACGGGACTCGGCGAGCCGGTGCATGGCGAGATCGACCCGCGGCCCGGGCACGTTCTCGCCGAAGAAGATCACGGACGGCTTGAGCCGGCCCCCGCACTCGGGGCAGGACGGGACCCGAAAGTCGGCCGCCGTCTCCGTCGCCAGCAGCGCATCCCCGTCGGGAGACGGGGCCGCCGCGTCGCCTGGGACGAAACGGGGATTGGCTGCGGCCAGGAGGTCCTGCATCCGGGCTCGGGTGAGCCCGTGTCGGCAGTCCAGGCAGTGGACCCGGTCGAGGCGGCCGTGGAGGTCGATGACCCGCTGGGATCCGCATCGCTGGTGCAGCCCGTCCACGTTCTGAGTCAGGACCTGACGTACCCACCCCAGCCGCTCCAGCTCTGTGAGTGCTCGATGGGTGCCGTTGGGCTCGGCCGCCGCCACCCGCGGCCAGCCGACGAAGCTCCTCGCCCAGTAACGCCGGCGGGCCCCGGGGTCGCCCAGGAAGGGCTGGTAGCGAATGGGTTCGGCCCCCTTCCAGCGACCCTCCCGGTCCCGGTAGTCCGGGATCCCTGAGCCGGTGCTCACCCCGGCGCCGGTGAGCACGACGAGGGGCGCCTGGTGGGCGATGAATGCCGCGAGGACCGCCGCCTGGTCCGGGGACGCGTCGGGGTGACCGCTGCGTCTTTGGGAGCTGGTCTCGGCGCTCATGAGGTGCGCCTCGGGAGACGACGAGGCCCTGCTACCCGGCCCTATTCGTCGGTCTCCACCACGATGCCGGTGCCGTTCGGCGCGGTCACGATCACCAGCTTGCCCAGGGTGGGGTGACGGGCGGTGACCACTGTGAAGGTGGCCCCTCGCCGCTCCCCCAAGACCTCGCTCTCGTCCTTCAAATCATTGAGGACCGGCGATTCGGCGTCGAACATGCGCATGGGGTCTGCTCCGGTTGGATCAAGGCTCTGCTGTGGGTCGGGCCTCAGCCTGACTGCGGCGGTTGGTGCTTTCTGAGAGTTTGCTGTCGGGCTGAACCCCGACTTACATCGCCATGTCGAGCTCTTCCTGGACCTTGGCGACCCCCGCCAGGGCGCATTCCTCATCCGTCTCGCCCGCCGGTGCGCCGCTGACGCCGACCCCGGCCACCAGGGCCGAGCCGCCGACCAGGATCGGCACCCCGCCGGCGGACATGACGAGCCCGTCGAGGCGGCCGATGGGGGTATCCGCCCGGGCCGCCATGGCGGAGGTGGCGGCGTTGAAGTTCACCGCGGTCTTCGCCTTCATCTCGCTGATCGGGACCGTGATGGGGGCGGCGATGGTGTCGCGCAGGGTCACCTGCACGGTGCCGTCCCGGTCCACCACCGTTACCGCGATCTGGATGCCCTTCTCGCGGCAGGCAGCGATGCTCGCCTGGGCGATCTTGACGCTGGTGTCCAGGGACAGCCGCTTCACCTGGACGACCATGGGGTCCTCGGCCAGGGCGGGGGCGGTGAGGGCGACGGCGGTCAGGGCCGCGATCAGTGGCTTGGTCATGCTGGGCTCCTCGGGTTGGGGGGTGAGAGGGGTTGATTGGTTGATTGGTTGATTGGGTGGGATCTGGCGCTGGCCCCCCACCCCGGCCCTCCCCCCGCGGGGGGGAG
>JBGSUY010000358.1:0-2239 GCA_041753195.1 Chromatiaceae bacterium | reverse complement strand
TCGTGGTCAAAGGTCGCGGGCGTCCAGGCGCGTTGGGAGTGGCACTGGCCGCAGGCGCCGATCTCGCCCTGATGCATGGCGTCCAGGGGTGCCTGATGACAGCCGCTGCACTGATCGCGGCGGGCGACCTTGAGCAGGTCGTGCGAGAACCGGCCGATGGGGCGGAACGCCTTCACCCCCTTGTGGTCGCTGTGGCAGGCGATACAGTCCTGTTCAAGCAGGTCCTGATGGAAGGGGGCGAGTTTGCGCTCATGGGCGATCGCGAGCCCCGTGGTGGTGACCAGTCCGATCTCCGCGGGCTTATGGCATTTCACGCACAGCGCCGGCCGACTGCCGATGAAGGGCTGATGGCAGGCGAAGCAATCGGTCTCGAACGCCTGGTGCGCCGGCATCACCGGCCCCGGTTCGACCATGCGTTGCGGCCAGAACACCGCAATCAGCATCAGAATAACCAGATTGGCGGCGACGAGGACGAAGACGAGTTGCTTGTTCATTGCCACTGCCAGAAAAGGAAAATGCTGAGAATGTGCGCGAGCCCCAAGACGCCGAAGGCCAGCGTGATGGGGAAGTGCACGGCCCGCCACTGCTTCATCGCGTCCACCGTGACCGAGTCCCAGAAGACCTCCTGGTCGATGGTCGCCGGGCTATCGCCGTGGCCGGCATGGAACTCACGTTTCGCGAGCAGGGCGCGTCGCGATCGGCCGAGCAGGTATTGACCGGTCATGCCGCTGGCCAGGGTCACCATCATCGCCAGCAGGGCCAGCCAGGGTAGGACCGCATAGATGTGAACCCCGGCGTGGACCAGGATCATCAGCGCGCCAATCCAGGTCAGTACCTCATGCAACTGCAGCAGGGTCTTGGGATTGCCGACCGTGATCAGCTTGCGCTTGCGCATGGAATAGAAGAACGAAAGCAGGATCAGGATGGTCCCGGGGATCCCCAGCCAGCGACCGATCCAGTAGAGACCGAACGCGTGCAGCAGGGCATCGGTGATCGCGGTCGCGACGATCAAGGACCCGAACAGCAACAGGAACGGAACGACTTCTTTGCGAAAAATTGAGCGATTCATTGGGCCCTCTACAACGCCAGGGTCAGATCGGCCGTCGGGGTGGAGATACAGAGCAGGCAATGGCCGGGCTTCAGATCCGCGTCGGGTGTCTGGGAATAGGCCACCGCACCGGACTCGATCCGGGTCTCGCAGGTGCCGCAACTGCCGGCCCGGCAGCCGGAGTCCACCGCGATCCCTTGCCCCTCGGCGAGATCGAGCAGGGACGCGGCAGAGCCGTCCCATGGCACCGTCTTGCCGGAACGGCTGAATCGCACCGCAATGGCATTGGCCCGCGTGGTCGACAGAGGTACCGGGCGCTTGTTCAACGAGGCGGGGCCGAATGACTCGTAATGGATATCTGCTGCCGGCACCCCCTGCGCCTCCAGCGCGGGCACCAGCGACTCCATCATCGCCGGCGGACCGCAGACATAGAATTCATGGCGGCCGAAGCCCAGAGTCCGTTGCAGTAGTGGGAGGTCCACGTGCCCGTGTTGCTGATAGTCCCGGCCCAGCAGATCATCCGCGCCGGGCACGGAGTAACAGCAATGCAGATGGAACCCCGGCTGGCCCGCGCTCAGGGTCTTGAGGTCGTCCCGCATCATATGCTCGGCGCCGTTGCGCACCCCATAGAAGAGCCAGACCTCGCGCGGATCGGCGCGATCACTCATGGTGTTGAGGATGCTCAGCAGTGGGGTGATGCCGATCCCGCCGCCGATCAGCACGACCGGCAAAGGGCTGTCCTCAGTCAAATAGAAGTGACCCGACGGGGCCCGTGCCCAGACCCGGGCGCCTTCTTTGAGTTGGTCGTGGAAATGGTTCGAAACGACCCCCGGCGCCAAGTCCGGCCGGCCGGGGGGCGGCGGGACCCGCTTGATGGACACCCGGTAGTAGTCGGCGCGCGGACGGTCCGACAGGGAGTAGCAACGCACCAGGGTCTTCGGCGGGCCGCCGGCGGGGTCCGGCACCTCCAACTTGAAGGTGAGGTACTGCCCGGGTCTGTAGGTCGGCAGCGGCTGGCCGTCGGTCGGGGACAGATAGAAGGAACAGACCGCACCGTTGCCGTCCTCGATCACCCGCCGTTGCACCACGAACTCCCGGTGGCCTGGCCAAGCTGGAGCCGGGGCGGGCTCAGCGACCGGTGCGGGGTCAAGGTCCTGATCCCGCGCCGGCGCGCCGACCATGCCATCCTCC
>JBGSUY010000357.1:0-1966 GCA_041753195.1 Chromatiaceae bacterium | reverse complement strand
CATGCAATATGCCCCCAACGGGCTCGGGGCGGGCATCCGCACCCTGGCGCGCCACGACGAGGGCATGGCCCGGCTCTTCGTCGAGCAGGCCGCCCCGGTCATCGCGCTCGAGCTGACCCAGGTGATCCTCAACGACCTCCTGTTCGCCGTCGAGCAGGCGGCGGCGCTGAACGCGCACGCCTACGCCAAGCAGCTCCTCACCCAGATCGAGCAGGCCCGCGCCCAGCTCTACCGGGAGTACGCCGTGCTGGACGACCGCTACGGCAACCCCCAGACCCTGCTCGCCTACTACCAGGGCCTGGTGGAGGAGATCAAGGGCCGGCGCTACTACGGCCTCGAGCAGGCGGCGGCCGCGCCCGCCACCCAGCAGTAAGGGAGACGCCCCGTCATGTGGGAGATCTACTCCATCGGCGACTCCGCCTATCTGGCCGCCATCCTCAATGCGGTGGCCATGATCAGCGGCACCGGGGACTTCCGCCAGCTCGCCGGGGTGGGCTTTCTGCTCGGGGTGCTGCTGGTGCTCTTCCAGGGCATCCTCCAGGGCGGACGGGGCATCCGCTTCCAGAACATCCTCCTCGCCTGGCTGCTCTACGCCCTGATGTTCGGCCCCACCGCCCGGGTCGCCATCGAGGACGCCTACTCGGGGGCGGTGCGGGTGGTGGACAACGTCCCCCTGGGGCCGGCGGCGGTGGGCTCGCTGATGTCCAACGTGGGCTACGGGGTGTCCCGGCTCTTCGAGCAGGCCTTCGCCACCCCCCCCATGACCGACACCGGCTTCGCCGATCCCCTGCAGACCCTCATGAGCGTGCGCAAGGGCACCCTGTCGCGCATTGCGCTCGGCAGTGCCAACAGCCCCACGCCCGGCGCCGACATCGAGCGCTCCTTTATCAACTACGTCGCCGACTGCACCCTCTACGACGTGGACATCGGCACCCGCTCCATCGACGACATCCTGCGCGACCCGAGCTGGGACAGGGCGCTTCGCAGCGACCTCAACGTCCCCACCACCGAGCTGCTGCTGGGGGGTGCCCCCCAACTCCTGCCCTGCGACGCGGCCTGGACCGCCCTTTCGGACTACACCACCGTGGAGTTCGTCCCGGCGCTCTTGAGCAACCTCCAGGCCCAGATGCGTCTCTCCGCCCCGGGGGACGTCACCAACAAGGTCCAGTTCGCCCTGGACGCCATCGCCGGCGCCGGGGTGGACGCCCAGAACTACATGGTCATGACAGCGATGGTCGGGTTCCTGGAGAAGGGCATCGTGCAGACCCACGAGAACCTCGGCCAATGGGAGCTGGCGGCCACCACCGAGCAGGCGGCCCAGCAGCGCAATGCCCAGTGGGCGGCAGAGCAGACGCTCTTCACCCGCATCGTGCGGCCCATGATGACCTTCTTCGAGGGGCTGATCTTCGCCATCACGCCGCTGATGGCCTTCACCATCGCACTCGGCCCCGCGGGGATTGCCATGACCGGCAAGTACCTGCTCTTCGCCCTGTGGATCCAGCTCTGGATGCCGATCATGGCCATCATCAACCTGTATCTGCACATGGCCATCGCCCGTGATCTGGATGCATTGCAGAACATCGCCGGTCTGGACGTGCCCTCGATCCTGTCCCTCTACAGGCTCGACTTCCTGCTCCAGGACTACCTGGCCACCGGCGGCATGCTGGCGGCGAGCACCCCGGCCATCAGCCTGATGTTGATCTACGGCAGCGCCATCACCGCCACGCATCTGGCGGGACGCCTGCAGGGCGGGGACTACATCGACGAGAAGATCAGCTCCCCGGACGTCCTGCGCCCGGCCCCGGCGCTCGCCACGAGCCCCATCATGGAGCATGCCCCCCTGCGGGGAACGACCACCACCGGCGCCGACAACGTCCTCTGGCGCGCCGACGTGGGTCAGAGCGTGCAGCGGGACCTGAGCTCGAAGGAGCGCGTGGCCCAAGAGGCGAGCCACCAGCTCGGCAGC
>JBGSUY010000356.1:0-5859 GCA_041753195.1 Chromatiaceae bacterium | reverse complement strand
GGTCCCGAGCAGGGCTCGCGCCTGGGGGCACCTTAAGCTCGACCGCCGGTGCCGGCCGCGCTGGTCGCGGCAGGTGGAGGCTGAACTCCGAGCCCGGGCTCGGCCAGGCACTGGTGGCCTCCAGGCGCCCACCGTGCATCTCGGCCAGACGCCGGGAGATGGTCAGGCCGAGCCCCAATCCACCCGCGGAGGCGCCCTCCGCCCGCTCCCCCTGATAGAAGGGTCGAAACAGGTCCGAGAGCCGATCGGGTGGGATGCCGGGTCCATTGTCTTTGACTCGGACGACCACCTCTGTACCCTCGGTCTCGGTGGCGAGCCGGATCTCCCCGCCCTCCTGGGTGTAGTAGGCGGCATTGAGCAGCAGATTGAGCAGAATCTGAGCCAGGCGTACCGGGTCGCCGTTGACGAGGACGTCGTCCCCCGGCAAGTACAGGTGGAGCCGATGGTGGCGCTCCTGGATCAGGGGGCCGACGCCATCCACCGCCTGCTGGATCACCTCGCGCAGCGCCACCGGGCGCGGCTCCAGCTTGAGCTTGCCCCGGACGATGCGCGAGACGTCCAGCAGGTCGTCCAGAAGCCGGCTCAGGTGGGTGGTCTGGCGGTCAAGGACCTGGAGGGCCCAATCGGTGCGCGGATCCGCCCCGTTCTTGAGTAGATGGAGCACCTCCACCGCGTTGCGTATGGGCGCCATGGGATTGCGCAGCTCGTGTCCGAGCACGGTGAGGAACTCGTCCTTGCGGCGGTTGGCCTCCCGCAGCGCTTGCTCCGCCGCCTTTTCTTTGCGGATGTCGCGGGTCACGGTGGCGAGCCGCGCGGGCCGCCCGGTGTCGGGGTCGTCGATGCGCACCACGTCCCAGTGGACGTCGATGGGCTCACCGCTTTGGAAGTGACGAAAGCGGAAGTCCCCCCGCCAACGGCCCTCCCGCATCACCGTCGGAAGGACAGTCTGCCGAACGAAGGGCAGGTCCTCCGGGAACAGATAGTCCTCCACCCGGGTGGCGCAGACCGCCGTCTCGCCCTCGAGGCCCACCAGGGCCTGTCCGGCCCGATTGAGGTAGATGGCCTGACCCTCCAGGCTCGCGACGCCGATGAAATCCCCGGAGGTCTCCACGACCGTGGCGAGGGTGCGGGCCCGTGCCTGGGCCTTGCGGCGCACCGTCTCGTCGCGGGTCGTGCAGAGCACGGTCTCGACCGCGCCGTCCGCTCCATGCTCCGGGACTGCCCGCAGGCTGTAGTAGCGCTCTCCGTCCGGGGCCTGGAAGGCAAACTCGAGGGCCCCGGGCTCCCCGCTGCGAATCACCTCGCGCAGGGTCTGGGACCAGACCTGACAGAGCGCCGGCGGCATGCCGAGCTCCTCGTTGGTCTTGCCGATGAACTCCGGCGGCGCCCTGCCGGTTGCCCGCTGGACCGCGGCGTTCACATAGAGATGGCGCAGGGAGGGATCGAAACGCGCGATGATGTCAGGGGAGTTCTCCACCAGGGTCACGAACTCCCGTTCGCGCCGCCGCAGGGCTTCCTCCGCGCTCCTGCGCTCCGTGATGTCGCGGATGCTGACCCTTCGGCCCGCATATCGCCCGTCGGGGGCGAAGTAGATGGGTTGACAGATATGCTCCACCCAGTGGATGTCGCCGGTGGTGTCCTGAACGCGGTATTGGATCTGCTCCGGTTCCCGACCCTGACGCACCCGTTGGAGGTGCTCCCCGAACACCCGCCGATCCTCGGGATGGGTGATCCGCGCGAGAAGCCCGGGGTCCTCGAGGAAGGCCGGGGCCGGGTAGCCGGTGATACGCACGCAGGAGGGCGACATCCAACGCAGCTCGCCCTCGGGACCCACCCAATACTCCCAGTCGTAGGTGTAGTCCGCCACCAGCCGATAACGTTCCTCGCTCTCGGCCAGGGCCTGCAGGACCCGTCGCTCCTTCGTCACCTCCTTGGCGACGATACTGATCGCGGTGACCCGGCCCGACTCATCCTTGAGGGGTAGGAAGCTCCCGACCCAGGTGCGGTAAACCCCGGGCTGGGCCGGCGTCTCGCCACGGATCTCGATGTCGATGGCAGGCTCGCCGGTCTCCACGACCCGCCGCAGCCGCGGCTCGATGTCCTCGGCGATCCCGGGAACCACCTCGTGAATCGTCCGCCCGATGTGCTCGGCAGCGGGGACGCCGTTGAGCCCGGCGAGCCCTTGGTTGACTCGCACATAGCGCAGGTCGCGGTCGAGTACGCAGAGGCCGATGGGTGCGCTGTCGTAGATGAGCGCGATCTCATCGAGATGACGGCGCACCTGCGCCTCGCTGAGGCTCAGGCGCGCCTGGGCCTGCTTGCGATCGCTGATGTCAAGGAAGGTCCCGACGATGCTCCTGACCGACCCGTCCAGATCCCGCTCCAGGACCGCGTTGCTCGACAGGCACCAGATCCAGGTTCCGTCTCGCCGCAGAAAGCGATACTCGATCTCCAGCAGGGTCCCATCCGGGGACCGCGCCAGCTCCGCCTCGTGGTCGTGCAGGCGCACCCGATCCTCCTCCGGGAACAGGGAGAAAAAGGCCTCGCTTTCCATGGCGCCGAGCTGCTCCATGTCATAGCCGGTGAGGCGCGTGTACTGGGCGTTGATGTAGGTGTGCACGCCGGCCCTCAGGTCATGCACATAGATGCCGTTCTGGGAGGCGTCCAACATCCTGCGGAGAAGATCCCCGCCGGACTCGAGGGCAAGGTGCAGCTGACTCATCGGCTCAAGCCGACTCCCGCCAACGGCGGCAAGGGGGACCCGGGGCTGGACAACGGGTTGGAATGGATCGGCCTGCGGACTGGCGTCCATTGTCGAGACTATCGCAGGTACGGCGGTTGGTCACGCGGTATGGGCGCGCCAAGGCGAACATTCGAGGCCCGGCGGCAAGGCCGCCGGGCACCTCGATGCGCGGTCATGAGGCGGGCCCCGCTCTCGCCGCGGGAAAGGACCGAGCGGGCGCGGGCCGCAAGCGGGCGGTTGAGTATCCTGCCGGGCACCCTGCAAGGGCTGGGCGACGGTGACCGCCCTCCCGACCACGGACCGCTCGCCTGGAACTGGGATCTGGCCTCCCTTACTCCGGATTACTCCGGGCCACCCCAAGCATGACGGTGGGTGGCGACCAGCGGGGGCATGGCGGCGACATCCGGAAAATGGCGGGGCAGCTCCTCGCCACTGACGAGCCAGGACACGACCGCTTCTGAGCGCTGGTCAAGCTGGCGGAACATCAGCCCGATACCCACCGCGCCTCCATGCACGATCAGCCCAGGCATCAAGGCGGTGCGCTCCCCGGAGGGGGTGGAAACGGTCATGCGCACATCGACGCAGCCGTTGCGCCAAGGGGCGGCGGTCTTGACGTAGATGCCGCCGCGACTGATGTTGAGCGCCATCCCGAAGCCCGCAGTACCGTCCTGGAAACGGAGGCGCACCGGGATGCTCAGGGACACGCGCCGGTCCAAGCGATGCTCCATCATGGTATTGATTCCTCCTCGATAATATTCCAGGTCGCCGCCCTGTCAGGGCGCTCGCCTCCGGCTGATCCTGGTCCCGCGAGAGACCCATCCGACGCCGATGGCGCTGCCCCCCCACGCTGCCCTTTCTCTCTACTGGAGGCTCGAGCAATGAAGGGCGGGGATCGACTGCGACAGACCGCTGAGTTCCATCCTGGCCGCTCCCCGGATCGGGGGCCGCGAGGATCAAGGTTGCGCTAAACGAGCAACGACGACTGTGACGTCCGCTCCAGTTCGCGCTCGGCCGTCAGCCAGTCGTCGACCTCGTGTCCGGGTACGAAACCGCGGCGTTGGGCACGGAAGTAGGCCCACTCGCGGACGAGGCGCTCGCGCTCCTCGGCTGAATCTGACCCGGGGGACGGACCACCCGCATGTCCCGCCACCCAAGCCGCCTCCTTGGCCGCCAACCTGCTCCTCATCGGCACGAACTGGCTCGCCGAGCCGTCGTCGAATAGGATCATGTGTCACCTCTGTGTGGCGATCCCACCCATCCACAAGGCCGCGACACCGCCCCTGTCTCCAGGGACCTCCCGCCGGTAGGGCCAATGGCCTGTCGCACCCGAGCGCATCGAGGTGGAAAAAGAACCTACAGAAGCATAGACGCCTAGGGACGCAGGTCGAATCCGTACGAATACTCACCGCCTCCCCTGAGGATGAAGTGTGTGATGCCCATCACAGACGCGACCGGCGCGGCTTAGCCGCCGGAACCCTGTGGGATCCCGTCGGCTCAGACCCGGGGATGGCCAGTCGGTGACGCCCCTGGACCGGGGTGTGCGCGAGCATCCCATTCGTCGGGCACAGAGGTTGTGAAAAATCGACTGCGCGCCCCGATCGCCGCGTCGCGTGCTCGTTCGCTCGTCGCCTTTCTACTTGATATGTCTCGTCGCTGAGTGCGCGGCTCCTCGCGCCCCCCGGTCCGATAAGGGCTGCTCGCAACGATTTACTCACAACCTCTCAGGGCCCCTCCCTTCCCCTGGAGTCATGCAGAAGGCGGCCACCTGGCACAGCTCGGCGATGTTCCCCACCCCCAGCTTCTCCATCACGCGGGCCCGGTGGTTCTCGACGGTGCGCGGGCTGATCCCCAGGTGGGCGGCAATCGCCTTGTTGGCCAGCCCCTTGACCGCTAAGTCCATGACCTCCCGCTCCCGAGAGGTGAGCTGCCCATACAGGGCCCGCACCCGGAGCTCCTCGGCGGCGAGGCGGCGGCGCCTTCGATCCTCCCCCAGGGACTGCCGAATTCGCCCGATGAGGACCTCGATGGACACGGGTTTTTCCAGGAAATCGAGGGCCCCGCCCTGGATGGCACGGACCGTGGCAGGCACGTCTCCGAAGGCGGACAGAAAGACAATCGGGAGGCTGTATCCGAGTCGCGTCAAGGTCCGCTGGAGGTCCAGGCCACTCATGCCGGGCATGCGCAGATCCAGCACCAGACAGCCCGCGTCACCCGGCCCACAGGATTCGAGGAAGGCCTGGGCATTGGCGAAGGTCCGTACCCGGAAACCCGCCTGATCGAGCATCAAGGCCATGGACTCGCGCATGGCTGAATCATCATCCACCACGAACACGGTCTGGCCCTCAGGCATCCGACCTCGACCCCTCCCCGGGTAGCGGTAAGGTGAAGTGAAAGACGGCGCCCGCGTCGGCGCTTGAGTCCGACCAGAGCCGACCGCCATGGGCCTCGACGATTTCGCGGCTGATGGAAAGCCCCAGCCCGAGTCCGACGTCCTTCGTGGAGGCGAATATATCGAAGAGCCGCTCATGGTCTCCCGGTGCGACCCCGGGTCCTGTATCCCGAACCGTCACCTCCACTTCGCACGGCCGCTGCTCCAGCCCGATGGAGACCTCCCGGTGGGGCATGTCGGCCGCGTCGATGGCCTGGATACTGTTGCACACCAGGTTGACCAGGACCTGCTCGAGCTGGATGGCATCCCCAACCACGACGGGGCACCGCTCAGGCCGAGCGAACCGAAGCCGAACCTTGCGATCGGCGGCGAACCACTGCACCAATCCAGTGGCCCCCGCGACCACCTCCTCGATCGGCACGGGCTGCAGGCGCATCTCCCGCTGGCGCAGGAAACCGCGCAGCCGCTGAACGATGTCGGTGGCCCTTTGGATCTGCGCGTCGACTCCGTCCAGGGCGGCCTTGAGCCGGTCCTTGTCCCGGTCTGGCGAGATCTGGCCCTGGCCCCGTCCCTGGCCCAATAGAGCGACGGCCGTACCGCTGTAGAAGCCCGCGGCGCTCAACGGTTGGGTCAACTCGTGCACCAGCGAGGCGGCCAGGACCCCCACCGCGCTCACCCGCGCCGCCTGGGCCGCGCACTCCCGGGCCTGCCGCGCCTGGTTCTCCGC
>JBGSUY010000355.1:0-3395 GCA_041753195.1 Chromatiaceae bacterium | reverse complement strand
GACCCGGTGGCTACGGCGGTGGCCCGGGCGGCTACGGCGGCGGACCCGGTGGCTACGGCGGTGGTCCGGGCGGCGGCTACTAATCGCCGGGCGGCGACGGCCTCGAATATCGAACTGCCTCCAAGCGCGACAAGGGTAACTTCAATCCCACGAGGATAAGGCCCAACCACACGGCGCCTCCCTTGGCGCCGGGGGTCCCGCCGACCCGCCCGACTCGGTCATACTTAGGGGCCACGACACGACCCGGATGGATAGCCAATCAAGGAGCAGGGTCTTTGCGAGGCAACGCCGCAAGCCGGGGGTAACCCGCTCCTTGCGGGTTGCCCCACCTTGACCCCACTCAATTCACCCTTAGTCCACACTGCGCCGCGCTGCCACCGCGGCCCTGCAGCGCAACCACAGCAGGTTTCAAACCTTATTTTTCATTGGGGACTGTCTTGACAACGGGGTCCACCCCAAGATGCCCTCGCTGCAGTGCCTGATCGCGGCGTCCATCTGTTGATCTGGCCTTTCGGCACAGCCTCGATCCCGGGATTCGTTGTCTCGCCTTCAGTGCCGTAGTTCGCGCTAAAGTTGGCATCGATCCCGTCATGGTTGCTTTCTCCGTTTGCTTCATTGTGCTTGTCGCGATAGCTCAACAGGTTAAAGTGGGCCAGCAATGACCAGACTGTTGCGCCGGACGTGGTCATGGCCTGCTGCTCCGACGACGTGCCCACGCTGGAGACGCTTGCCGCCGTCTCCATCCTGCGCGAGCGCCTACCCAACCTTAGGATCCGTGTAGTCAGCGTCGTCGGCCTCATTAAATTGGAATGGAATGGATTACCCCGATCTATACCTGACAACCCCCTACCTGGAGAATGACGATGGGAATCACTGGAATTGGCGCCCTACTCATCCTGATCGCCGATGTCTATGCGATCGTGATGATCCTTCAAAGCTCTGCGAAGGATATTGAGAAGCTGCTCTGGTGCTTGGCGGTACTGATCCTACCCCTGATCGGCGTCATCGTTTGGTACGTCGCAGGCCCCGGCCGGAAACCGTTTTAGGCGGCATGAGACCCGGCGGGACATGAACAGGTTAAGACAGCTTTTCAACGACGCGCAGTCGAGCTTTTGGTTTGTGCCTTCGCTGGCCGTGGTTGACGGCATTGTCGTCGCGCTGGCGCTGATCGAGGCGGACGCCGTGTGGGGCGATCGTTGGCTGGCCCTGTGGCCGCGCCTCTTCGGGACCGGGGCGGAGGGTGCGCGCCAGATGTTGTCCACCGTGGCCGGTTCGATGATGTCCCTCATGGGCATCACGTTCTCGATGACCTTGGTGGCGCTGGCCCTGGCCTCCAGCCAATACACCTCGCGCATCCTGCGGAACTTCATGAAGAACCGCGCGACCCAGACGACACTCGGCGCCTTCGCCGGCATCTTCACCTATTGCCTCATTGTTCTGCGCTCGATTCGCGGTGGCGATCCGGGGTTTATCCCGAGCGCGGCGGTATTTTTCGCCTTTGTGCTAGCGCTCGCCGGGGTCGTCGTGCTGATCTTCTTCATCCACCACATTGCCTCGTCGATCCAGGCCGTCAGCATCATCGCCTCGGTCGCCCAGGAGACCAACGCGGCCATGGATCGGGTGCTTCCGCAAATGCACGGGCGCGAGCCCGACGGCACCGACGACGAGGTGGATGAACAGGTCTTCGCGTCCCTGGATGAGCGCACCTGGTACCCCGTGCCGGCGGTGGCCAGCGGCTACATCCAGGGTGTGGACGAGGATGCGATCCTGGACCTGGCGCGAATCCACAGGACCATCGTGCGGATGGAGCGTGGCGTCGGCGCGTTCGCGGTCGAGGGAGCGGTGCTGGCATCGCTCGCCCTGACCTACCCGCCGGATCAGGAAACGATCACCGCCCTGAATCGGGCCTACCGCATCAGCGCCCATCGGACCATTGAATGGGACCCCGCCTTCGGTATCCGGCAGATCGTGGATATTGCGTTGAAGGCCCTGTCGCCGGGTGTCAATGACACCTCGACGGCGGTGATGTGCGTGGACCACTTGACGGCGATCCTGGCTCGGCTGAGCGGCAGGTGCCACCCGCCATTGCATCGCCACGAGGGCGATGCCCTGCGCGTAGTCGCCATCGTTCCGACCTTTGAGGCCCTGTTGGCCGAGGCGTTTGATCAGATCCGTGGGAGCGCCGAAGGCAATGTCGCGATCATCGCGCGCATGCTCGGCGCCATCGATACCCTTGGCAGCCTGACGGTGAACCGGAGCCACCGACGGGCGCTCGACGAGCAGGTGCGGTGGATCGCCGAGTTGGCCGATCGGACCCTCCCCGCCCCGCAGGATCGGGCGCGGATCGAGCGGCGGCTGGCTCATGTACGCCACGCGCTAGGGGCCGCGCCTACCGCGCGGGCCGCGGCGGAAGAGACATAGCCCAGTGAAATCGAACCGGGAATTGGAAATGGCCCCCAGTGTTTCGAATTCCGGCGTCATCATCTCGGTGCGCGGCAGCGTCGTCGATATCGGGTTCGATGAGCACTTGCCGCCGATTTACTCGGTGCTGCGCGCGGGCGCTGAACAACAGATCGTGATCGAAGTACTGGCGCAACTGGATGTTCGGCGGGTGCGCGGGACCGCCTTGACGCCGGAGTTCAGCCGGGGTCGGAGTGGCAGCTCACTGGTTCGCATGAGTTGTTGCCTCGCCGATGCTGGCACAGCGCCCGCCCTGGAGGGGGTTCGGGCGGGAGCCGAAACAGGGAGCGTTAGAGCAAAGCGCGCCAGGGGCGGGCCGTTGGTGGCAGTTTGGGAGAGAGGGTGGCCCAGATCCTGAGCCAGGATACTGAGCCAGCCCCCTGAGCCGTGAAAGCATCTGTAATTTGGGTGCTGCGAAACGCCGGCTTACTTAGTCGCCCTTTGCTGCGTCCTGGATGCGGTCACCGGCCTTTTCCACCTGCTCTCCGGTTTTATCTAACGCATTGTCGAGGCTCTGGCCGGCTCGCTCAGCCGGGCCGTCCTCGCGCTCGCAACCGAACAGCGGTACAAGCAAGGCGCTCGTGACCAAGGCTGCGCTGACAATCTTTACGAGTTTCATCTTCTGTATCTCCTGGTGAACTTCTGGCCCGGAACTGAGCGTTGACGCTCTGGCTGCGGCCGCCGCGGGATCCGGGCAAAGGGCGAGCGCGACGGACTCGAGCTTCAGCGGCCGGTTTGATCCGTTGGGTTCGCCATCCCGGCAGCCGCCGCTGCCTCTGCCTCCGCCTTATCGCGGGCGCGCATGTTGGCTTCGGTGCGATTGGCATGGAACTTCTCGTCCGCCGCGGTGGCCTCGTCCACCTTCATCTGCTTGTATTGCTCGGTGGTGCCGGGCGCCTGCTGAGCCGCCGCGTCGGCAGCCGCATCCGCCTGCT
>JBGSUY010000354.1:0-5453 GCA_041753195.1 Chromatiaceae bacterium | reverse complement strand
GCCGAGGACATCGAGCCCCGCCGCTGGACGCCGCTGCCCGTCGGCACCACGGTGGCCGGCGTCGCGGTGGCCCGGGGCTCGGGTGATGTCGCCTTCGACCCCGTGCTCAAACTTGAGGACACCACCCTGGAGGTGACGTCCACCCTGGTGTCGGTGGTCCACGCCTTCGGTCTGCTCGGGCGAACCGCCCGTTTCGATGTCCTTCTGCCCCATCAGCACGCCCGCTGGGAGGGCCTACTCGACGGGGAACCGCGGACGGCAGATCGGCGCGGGGCGTCGGACCCCCGCTTGCGGCTGTCAGTCCTTCTGCTCGGCGCACCGGCGCTCAGAGGCCAGGAGCTCGTCGCCTACCAGGCCTCCCGTCCGGTCAACACTGTCGTCGGGGCGGCCCTGGCCGTAACCCTGCCGCTGGGGGAATACCAGGAGGACAAGCTGCTGAATCTCGGGCAGAACCGCTTCGCCATCCAGCCCCAGCTGGGCGTGGTCCATACCCGCGGCCCCTGGTCCTACGAGCTGACCGGCTCGGTCTCCTTCTTCACTGACAACAACGAATTCCTGGTGGAGCACAGCCGCGCCCAGGACCCAGTCCTGCTCCTCCAGACCCATGTCGTCTACGCCGACCCGCGCGGCTGGTGGGCGTCGGCCGGTGCCGCCTACGACTGGGGCGGGGCGTCCAGGGTCGACGGCGTGGCGAAGGACGATTACCGAGAAGATCTGCTCTACGGCGGCGCCCTCGGCTTGAGCATCAACCGGCGGACGAGCGTCCAGGTCACCTATGTCGCCAATCGCGCCCAGACCGAGGTCGGATCGGACATGGACAATCTCGCGCTGGGTCTTTCCGTAAGGTTCTGATCTCGCGCATGACCCTGAAGCCGGGCCAGCAGCAGGGTATCGAGCCGACCGACCTTAAGACGCGGACCGACCAGCTCCACGCATCGATGGTCAAGGCGTTGAAGGTGGTCGGCACTGACGGCGAAGCGCCTGGCTGCGCCGCGGCGCCGGCGCGGTAGTGGCGATCACGGCCTGGGCTCGGGGGAGAGGGCGGTGAGACGGGGTTACACTCCCCGTCACAAAACTGAGATAGTATCCTGGCGCTGCCGCGCCGGGACCCACAACCGCCGAGACCCCATGCATCGAACACTCGCCAAGGTGATCGCCACCTTTGTGGCCGTCTTATTCCTCGCCGGCTGCGCCACCAGTGCGCGCCAGCTGATGCCGACCCCTGTGCTCTACCAGCTCCCGGACGGACAGCCCGTCTTCGATCCGGCAAAGGAAGTCAGGCGCAGCCCGGACTTGGACCTGCTCTTCATCACCGACCGTGCCCCACAGAGCGAGGCCGATGCTGCGGTCGAAGGCCCCTTGCCCTATGGCCAGGGGCGGGCCCGGCACATTGCCTTCGGCTCCGCCCAGGTGCGGGTGGTGCCGGGGCTCGACTGGGATGCCCTGAAGGAGCAGAGCCAACTGGCGCAACGCACCCGGGAGATCAATCTGGAGCTGGGGCCGGTGAGGGAGCTTGGGGTCTTCCCGGAGGAGCCCTATCGGATACATCCAGTCGAGGGCGGCCTGCTTCTGCGCGATCAGGCGCAGCTCGCCGAACACGTGGAGGTCAAGCGTCGGCTCCAGGGCGAGGTCCAGCGCCGGCTGGCCCAGGCGCCGAGCAAGCAGATCCTGCTGTTCGTCCACGGTTTCAACGAGACCTTCGCCACCGCCGCCTATACGGCGGCCGAGCTCTGTCACTTTCTTGGCCGGGAGCACGTCTGCGCCTTCTTCACCTGGCCGGCCTCGTCCACCGGCAACTTCCTCACCTCCTACACCACCACCACCGAGTCCGCGGACTATGCGGTCGAGCACCTCAAGAAGAGCATCCGCATCCTCGCCACCACCCCTGGGGTGGAGGGGCTACAGATCCTGGCCCACAGCCGCGGGACCGCGCTGACCCTCAAGGCCGTGCGCGAGCTGGTGCTGGAGGCCATCGCCGCCGGCAAGGAGGCCGCGGACCTCTACAAGATCTACAACCTGGTCCTGCTCTCCCCGGACATCGACATCGACATCGCCGCCCAGCAGATCACTGGCTATCTGTCGGATCCGGATCTGGTCACGGTGTGGCCGGAGGCGCGGCTGCCGCGGGCCCTGAAGGGACGGCTCACCGTCTACGCCTCGCCCGAGGACCGGGCCCTCCTGGTCTCCAGGATCCTGTTCCGCAGCCGCAACCGGGTCGGTCAGCTACGCCCCGAGGACATCCCCGAGAAGTCCCAGCGCTACATGGAAAAGCTGGGGCGGCTGGATCTCATTTCCTATAAAGGCAAGCGCACCGATCTGTTCGGGCACTCCTACTTCACCACCAACCCCCAGGTCAGCTCCGACCTGATCCAGTTGGTCCGTTACGGCCGGCGCCTGGGAGAGCCGGGGCGTGAGCTGATCAAGACGGGGCCGGTCACCTGGGAGTTTCCGCTGGAAAAGGCCGCTACGCGCTAGACGCGCCGGGCGCAAGTTCGGCGAGGCCGTCGAGCCCCGATGGGGCTCGCCTTCACCGGGCGCCCGTATGCCGTGGAGCGCGCCCTCAAGGACGCCAACCCCGAGACCGGGGAGCGCGAACGCCGCGCCCTGGCCACCCAAATCCTCGCAGGGCTTCCCGCCCGGCTGGAGCGCCCCCTGCCCGAGGTCCCGCCCTCCAGCCCTGAGGGGCAGGGGGTTCGTGGATCACTTACACCCAAGGCGCCGCCTCGGCGCGATGAATTGAGCCCCGAGGCAGGCGCCCTCTATGGGCTCCGGTATTTCTGCCCGACCCGTTCGACCTGCCGGTGGGTGTAAAATCAGCCCACCCGTGAACCCGCAGCCGGTACTCCGATCCTGGCCCCCCAGCGTCGAGTCCGAGGATCTCCCATGCTAGACCCACGCCTCCTGCGCACCGACCTCGACGGTGTCGCCGCCCAGCTCGCCCGTCGCGGCGTCATCCTGGACAGGGGCCGTCTCGAGGCCCTGGAGTCGGAACGCAAGGAGCGGCAGATCGAGGTGCAGGAGCTTCAAAACCGGCGCAACACCAGCGCCAAGGCCATCGGCAGGGCCAAGGCGGCGGGGCAGGACGTGGCGCCCCTGCTGGCCGAGGTGGCGGATCTGGGGGGTCGGCTCAAGGCGGCCGAGGAACGGCTCGATGCCATCCAGGGGGAGCTGACCGATGTCGCCCTAGGCCTGCCCAACCTGCCTCACGAGAGCGTTCCGGACGGAGCGGATGAGACCCACAACCGGGAGGAGCGACGCTGGGGTGAGCCCACCCGCTTCGAGTTCACCGCCAGGGACCACGTGGACCTTGGAACGGCCCTCGGCTGGATGGACTTCGACGCCGCGGCCAAGCTCGCGGGCTCCCGCTTCGTGGTTCTGTCCGGGCCTCTGGCGCGGTTACATCGCGCACTGATCCAGCTCATGCTGGACATTCACACGACCGAGCACGGCTACACCGAGGCCTATGTCCCCTATCTGGTCAACGCGGACAGCCTCTACGGCACCGGCCAGCTCCCCAAGTTCGAGGCAGACCTTTTCAAAGTGCCGGGCGAAAAGGACCTCTACCTGATTCCCACCGCCGAGGTTCCGGTCACCAACCTGGTGCGGGATCTCATCATCGACGCCGACGCCATGCCCCGCAAATGGGTCGCCCACACCCCCTGCTTCAGGAGTGAGGCGGGCTCCTACGGCAAGGACACCCGGGGCATGATCCGCCAGCACCAGTTCGAGAAGGTGGAGCTGGTCCAGGCGGTGCGCCCGGAGGACTCCTTCCAGGCCCTGGAGGCGCTTACGGGTCACGCGGAGGTCATCTTGCAGCGCCTGGGGCTGCCCTACCGGGTGGTCAGCCTGTGCACCGGGGACCTGGGCTTCGCCTCCCGCAAGACCTACGATCTGGAGGTCTGGCTGCCGGGCCAGCAAACCTACCGGGAGATCTCCTCATGCAGCAACTTTGGGGATTTCCAGGCGCGCCGCCTCCAGGCCCGCTGGCGCAACCCCGAGACCGGCAAGCCGGAGCTGCTCCACACCCTGAACGGCTCGGGCCTGGCCGTGGGCCGCACCCTGGTCGCCGTGCTGGAGAACTACCAGCGAGCGGACGGCAGCATCGCCATACCGCCAGCCCTCAAGTCCTACATGGGCAATGCCGAGACCCTGGGGGCTTAGGCGATTTCTGTCAATCCATGCACCATCTCGCTGGTCTTTTCGCCCGCCTTCCGCGTCGCGCCGACAGTCACATAGCCCCGCTATGCTCCTATCGGCGCTCCTTGAAGGCAGACGAAAATCCTCCGCGATCTGGTACATGATTCTCCGGCAATCGCCTTAAGCCCAGGGCGTGTTCCGGGTTGGCCCGTCGACCTGCCAGGCAAGGTCCCACCCGTCACGGGGAGACCGCGGCGCACTACATCGGCGGGGGTGCCCCGAGGGGGCCCTCTTTTTTGCTGGGGGTGTCGCCAAGAGCATCGGGCTCCTGCTCCCCTGGGTGCTCGGTCGGCTGGGCAGCGATCCGGCCTACGGGAGCGGCCCCCTGGCGACCATCCTCCAAGACGTCCTGAGCCGCCTGATCTACTTCACGGTGGTGCAGCTGATCGTGCTATGAGGTGGCGTCAACGCTCGGCTTACTCCACCAGATTCGCTTTGCGTGCCGGAGCTCCGACGCATGCGCGGGGCGGCGGCGCAACAGACCCGGGCGACTCCGGCGGTATTCAATGCGAGGACGCACTCCGGCGCCAGGTTGCCGGAGGCAGCCCGACCAGACGCTTGAAGGCGCGCGAGAAGGCCGCCTCCGATTCATAGCCGACATCCAGGGCGATTGAGGCAACGGTACGGTTGGACTCGCGGAGTAGCCGCGAGCCGACCTGAATGCGCCAGTTGGCGAGGTAGTGCATCGGGGGCTGGGCCACAAACTGCATGAAGCGCTCATGCAGGGCAGAGCGCGACAGACCGACCTCGCGCCCGAGCTCATCGATCGTCCACGCTCGCTCGGGTTGCTCGTGCAGCAGGGCAAGGGCGCGGCCGACATAGCGGTCACGCAGGCCGGCCAGCCAGCCGATGGCGTCCTCCGGCAGGCTGTCGAGATAACGCCGCGCGGTGTCGACGAACATCATCTCCGCCAGCCGCTCGAGCACGGCATCCGCGCCGGGGCGGTGCTCGGTCGACTCCTGAGCGGCCTGGTCGATGACGCGGGCGATCCAGTCTCCGGCGCGCGCCGCGGGCATGTGCAACAGGCGCGGCAGGGCCGCCACCAACGGATTGAAGGGCCGCAGGTCGCACCCGAGGAAGCCGCACACCAGGATGGTGTCCGCCTCGGCGATCGGTGCGGGAGAGCCGGGCTCCCGGACGCCATGGTGAAACGCGATGGGTATCGGTTTGGGCTCGTGCCGCGTGGCAAAGACCCAGTCCGCTTGAATACGCTCAGGCTCCACGCCCGGGGCGCTGGACATCACGTGGGCGTCGCC
>JBGSUY010000353.1:0-7179 GCA_041753195.1 Chromatiaceae bacterium | reverse complement strand
CCGCGGCCAAGCGCCAGGGCGGGGTGCTAGGGGGCCTGTGCCGGGTCGGACTCGCCGTCCGCGGGGCCCTGGTCTTCTCCCGCCTCTACCTGCTTCCGACCCGTCCCAACACGATGCCCGCCCAGGTGCGGGCTGCGCCTGCCTGGTAGCGGTCCCGATGGGGGTCGGTCGAGGGTGCGGGGATCCGGGTTGTAGGCCCGTTCTCAGACCTTCCCTCCGGGGAGGGGCGGGTGGCGGGGCCTTTGCGACTTCGTGCGCCGCGGCACATTTGGGAAGCGGCGCCCGTCTATCCTTGGAGTCACAGGGGCAGACCATGGGTCGGATAAACCGTCGAACGGTCACCCCGCCGCCGACCCGCGGAACCACAGGCCCGAGGCATGAAGCAGTGTACCCAGAGCCCTTCAATCCGGAATTGACGCGGATCCTCGACCGCGTCTACGGCGTTCAACTGGTCGACGGGGTCGACCGGGCGGCGCGACCGATTACGGAGGACCTTTCACGCCAGCGCCGACAGCGCGGCGTCGAGGCATTGGAGCGTGCCCTCGAGGATCTGCGTCAGTTGCGGGAGCGTTCCCAGGGGACGGCGGCACTTAAGGACGAGCTCGACTATTTGCAAAATCAGATCGCCGAGCTGAAGGCCCTCGGCAAGGAGATCACCCGGCTGCGTCTGGAGCTGGCGGCGCCGTCGGCAGGGGGAGACGACAACGACCCCGCGCCCGCTCAAGGTCTCCACCGTGGCTGATCCCGGAACCATTGCCTCCAGGGCCACCCTGGGCCCCGGAAGGCCCTAGTCCCCCCTTTCTCTCTTTCCTTAGCAGCAGCCAAGTGGATCCGTTGGGGTGCGCGGCAGCTCCCGGGAGGGTCGTGTGCGACGGTGATGCCCTCAGCCGGATGTTCCCGAATGGATCTCGAAGGTGCAGGCCGGGTGTCCCTGGGCCTGGCACTGGATCTCGAGGACCCGGCTCTGCGCGGTCACCAGGACCTGAAAGAGCCGCTCGTAGGTGGCGCCATAGTAGTCGCACAGGGGCCCTTCGGACCGGGTGCCACCGCAGATGGCGCAGCCGGCGATGCGCAGCCGATGGGGTCTGCCGGGCTCATAACTGAAGAGTCCGTTTCCGGCGAAGGTCCAGGCGTTGCGGGCGATGGCCTTGAGGAGCAGGCGACCGGCCAGGGGGGCGGGCAGGGCCTTGAGGAGGCTCTGGGCAAGGGGAGGAATCCGGTTGGCAAGTAGGTAGTCGCCGGTGCGACGGCCACCTTCCCGTCCGATGGCCCGCGCATCCTCGACACCGAGGGTCTCGCGCAGCGCCTGGTGCAGCGCCTGGACCTCCTGCTCCTCCACCATGGCGGTGGGTGGGTTGGCCAGGTACCCCACGAGCCGCGCCCGCTCCAAGACCTCCCGGGTCAGGGGCGAATCGGGTCCCATGGCCTCGATGATCCGCAGGATGGCGTTGGGGCCGATACGCCCCGCGTTGTGGTGGCTCTCTCCACTCATGGTCCCTCCTGATTAGAAAGAACCTTCCGCCAGGCTCACGAGCTGAGCCACTGACGGGCGCACCCTAAGTCCTGGTGTTCTCTCCAGAGGGGTGTGTCATGGCCATGAATCGGATTCAGTTTCAGCCTGGGATGTCGCTGTTTGAGTTGTTCCAGCGGTTTGGTAGCGAGGCGCAGTGCGCGGCTGCACTGGAGCAGGCGCGCTGGCCAGCGGGCTTTCGCTGCCCGTGCTGTGGTGGTGCGGCGCACTGCGTGCTTGGGGTCAGAGCCCGCAAGACCTTCCAGTGCAACACCTGCCATCACCAGACCTCGTTGATCGCGGGCACCGTGTTCGAGGGCACCAAGCTGGGGCTGACGGTGTGGTTTCTGGCGATGTATCTGATCAGTCAGGCCAAGACCGGGCTCTCGGCCCTGGCCCTGAAGCGCGACTTGGGGGTCAGCTATCCCACCGCCTGGCTCATTCACCACAAGCTCATGCAGGCCATGATCGAACGCGAAGCCCGCTACGTGCTGTGCGGAACCGTCCAGGTCGACGATGCCTACCTCGGCGGTGAGCTCAACGACGGTACCGCCGGGCGCGGATCGGAGAACAAGGTGCCCTTCGTCGCCGCCGTCTCGCTCGATGGTGACGGACACCCGCTGCGGGCCAAGCTCGCTCAGCTGCCCGGCTTCACCCGTAAGGCAATCGCCGACTGGGCTGGCGCCAACCTCAGCCCCGGCAGCACCGTGCGCTCCGATGGCTTGGCCTGTTTCGCTGGTGTCACCGACGCCGGCTGTACGCATCAGGCCACGGTCGTGGGCGGGCGTAAGCCCAAAGAGCTGCCGCTGTTCCACTGGGTGAACACGGTCCTGGGCAATGTCAAAACCGGCCTCAGCGGTGCCTACCATGCCTTCGGCTTCAGCAAGTACGCCGAACGCTACCTCGGCGCTATCACCTATCGCTTCAATCGCCGCTTCGACCTCCACGCCCTCCCCAACCGATTGCTGGTGGCCGCCGCACGCTGCGGTCCGCGCCCCGAGCACTGGATTCGCATGGCTGAAACTCATTGCTAATCAGGTGGTCCCTTGCCGGGTCGGCGGGTCTCCCTGGCCACCGAACCGCAGGGCGGCGGGCCTATCAGGCGATTTGGGGGACACCCCACTGGTTGCTGTTCCACGCGACCGAGAGCGCGTGTTGGGTGCAGAGGCTCCGCAGGAAATAGCGGCCCCGCTCGGTGATGCGGATGCCCTCCGGGACGACCTCCACCAGTCCGTGCTGGGAGAAGCTCCGGAGCCGCTCGTAGTCCTGCTCCAGACCCTGGGCAAGGGCGGCGGGGAGCTCCAGGTTGCACATCAGGTGCTCGAGGGCCTGCCGACGGCGCAGATCCCCATCGCTCAGCCGGTGACCCCAGGCGACCGGTAGAGTGCCCGCCTCCAAGGCGACGTTCCAGGGCCTGAGGGCCGACTCGTTCTGCACGAAGGCCCCGTCGACCTCGCCGAGGGCGCTCATCCCCACGGCGATGAGGTGCTGAACCGGGGAGCCCGTGTATCCCAGGCAGTTGTGCCGTAGCCGTTTTGCCGATTGGGCGACGGCGAGCTCGTCCCCTGGCCGGACGAAACAGTCCGCACCAATCCATTGGTAGCCTGCGGAGGTGAAGCAGTCCACGGCCTCGTGGAGGAGGGAGAGCTTCTCCTCGGGCCTCGGAAGGTCCCCGCACTCGATGGCGTATTGATGGGGGCGGACGGTCGGGCGATGGGAGTAGCTGTAGCAGCGCACCCGGTCTGGACCCATGTCCACCACCTCTTCCAGGGTCTGCAGGAAGCTTGCCTCCGTTTGCTCGGGCAGCCCGTAGATCAGATCTAGGCTGATGGTCTCGAAATCGGCGTCCCGCGCGTTGATGCACACGTCCCGCACCAACTCCAGGGAGTTGATTCGCCCGATGGCCCGCTGGACCGATGGGTTGAGATCCTGGACCCCGAAGCTCAAGCCCTTGAACCCAAGCCCACGGAGCAGCTCGAGCTGATTGGCGCAGGTGCGGCGGGGGTTGCATTCGATGGTGGTCGAGGCGCCGGGGGCGATGCGGAAGCGCCGCTCCACCATCCCCATGAGCCGCACCAGTTGGGTGTCACTGAGATAGTTCGGGGTGCCCCCGCCCAGGTGTAGCTGCTGCAGCTCCCGGCCGCCGCCCAGACGCTCTAGAACGAGGTCCAACTCCCGGTCCAGTGAATCCAGATAGCGGTCAATCCGCTCGGAATCATGGGTGACCGTGGTGTGGCAGGCGCAATACAGACAGCGCACCGGACAGAACGGTATGTGCACGTAGAGGGCCAGAGCCTCTTCGCCGCGCTGGCTCACGGCCCTCAATGCATCGCCGTATTGGGACGCAGTGAGTCGATGACCGTTGACCGCCGGCGGAAAGGCGATGGCCGCCGGTCCGGCCTGTTCGAATCCGTCGATAAAGGCGCGGGGAATGCCTTCGAAGAGCGCTGGGATCATCTGGTGGCCTCTCGTCATCCAACGGCGGCGTCGGGCACCGCTCTTGTGTGGCTTCGGCTGTCGCCCCGGATCTCGGCCAGGGGCTCGATCTGCTCTTTCAGCTGGTCGTCGCTGGGACCGCCGCAGGCCAGGACCTTGACCGGGGTTCCCTTGAAATTGACGTCCGCCGCGAGGTCGGGGCGATTCTTCTTGATCTCGGCGATCTGCTCGGGGGTCAGAACCTTGCTTTGGTCGAATCCGAGATCGATCTCCGTTGACAGCCCCTTGTACTTGACCCGCTCCAGGTCATAGAACTTCTTGGTGACCGTGGTCTTGGCGAAGGCCTTAAGGCACCCCAGCATGTAGCGCCGCTTGAACTTGTCCCTGATCCAGGGGTAATCGAGGAAGCTCTTGCGCATATAGAAACGCGCATAGTTCTTCAGCACACCCTTTAACACCTGCTCCCTGGTGATCGCCTCCGGCTTCATGATGGGCGTCACAAAATTGTACTTAGAGTAGTCGCGCACCTCCACCTTGTCACCTAGTTCTTCGAACAGCTCCGCGAAGGGCCATGGCGTGTACATATTCCAGTTCACCATGTCCGGTTTCCAATCCAAGGCCATGCGATAGGTCTCCTCGATGGTCTCGGCGGTCTCGTTCTCCAGGCCCATGATGAACTGGACCTCGGCCACGATGCCGGCGTCGCGCAGTAGCTTAACCGCCAGCTTGTTCTGCTCAACCGTGGTCTGTTTGCGGAAAACGTCGAGGTTGAGCTGGGCGGCCGCCTCGGTGCCCAAGGAGACGTGCACCAGGCCGGCCTTGCGGTAGAGGGGCAAGAGGTCCCGGTCGCGCAGGATGTCGGTCACCCGGGTATTGATCCCCCAGTGGATCTTGACCTTGCGCGCAATGAGTTCCTCGCACAGGGCCACGAACTGGCGCTTGAAGATGGTGGGCTCCTCGTCGGCGAGGATCATGAAGCCCACCTTGTAGTCGTTGACCAGGGTCTCGACCTCGTCGACGAATCGCTTGGGGTCTCGATGGCGGTAGGTCCGCCAGAACTTCCATTGGGAGCAGAAGCGGCAGGTGAAGGGGCACCCTCGGGCGAAGTTGGGCACCGCCACCCGGCAGTTCAGGGGCACATAGATATAGTTATCCCAATTGAGCAGGGACCAATCGGGGGTCAGGCTGTCCAGATCCTGGATCACCGGGTGGGCCGGGGTGGCCACCACCTGGCCGTCGTCGTCCAGGTAGGCGATGCCCCAGATACGCTTGCGCTCCTTGCGGTCGGTTCCGCCATCGATGGCGCGAAGCAGGTTGACGACGATCTTCTCGCCCTCGCCCCGCACGATATAGTCGATCCAGGGGGCCTCCGAGAGGACCTGGGTATACATGAAAGTAGGGTGGATGCCGCCCAGCACCGTCCTGCAACCGGGGGCCGCCTCCTTGGCGATCTGCAGGGTGCTTTGGGCCTTGTAGATCATGGGCGTGATGGCGGTGGCCATCACCACGTCCGGGGCGTTCTGGCGGATGATCTCCTTGAGGCGATCGTCCGGGATGTTCTCGCACATGGCATCCACGAATCGGATGTTTTCGATCCCCGCGTGCTTGAGCGCCCCGCCGATGTAGGCCACCCAGCCGGGGGGCCAGTTGCCGGCGATCTCGGCACCGCCCGCGTGGTAGTTGGGTTGGATCATCAAGACGCGCATGGGGCACCTCCCAAGGACAGTTTGCGATTCGTTCGTGTTATGCCGCCCGGGGCTTAGCGTAGGCGGGTGGGGCAGCGCTCCACCTGCCAGCGCTGACCGGGTGGGATACGCCGGTCCTCACCCTTGCGGCGGGCCTCTGGCTTGAAGGCCCAGGTCCAGAGTGCCTCGTCAGGGACCGGCAGCACCAGGAACCAGTGCTCCAACACCGCCAGGACGAGCAGCACGGCCACGAGGGTCAGACCCACCGGACGGAAGGGCTCGAACCCGAGGGCCAGTGCCTCCATCCAAACCAGGACCGCCGCGACGGTCCCGATGGTGACCGAGAAGGGGAACAGGTAGTTCATGGAGCGCCGGCCCATGTAGCTCTGCAGAAAGCGCAGATGATCCGGCAGCCAGTCGCCATGGAGGTTGGGGACCCCGAGGAAGACGTTGAGCTTGGCGCTCCAGCGCATCAGCCAGAGCACCGTGAAGGTCCAGAGACCCACCGGGTTCGGGGACTCCCAGGTGAGGAGCACCAGCAGGGCGGCGGTGGCAACCACCGCGAGCTCGTGATAGAGGCTGGTCCCGATGGCCAGCAGGAAGCGCCGGGGGCCGCCGCAGTCGGGGGGGCAGGGCGCCTTGCGGGGGCCGGTCAGCAGGCCCATGAAATAGGTCATCTCCAGGCAGCCCCAAAGGGCGACCGCGCAGCCGAAGGCGAGATAGGCGTCGGCGATCCGGGTGCCATCGGCGCTTAGGATGAGCCCATAAAGTGAGGCGGCGAGGGCGGCGAGGGAGCCTGCCAGGCTCCAGCGGAATGTCCGTGCCGGCAGGCTGTCGAGATAGAGCACCACGCCAGTCCCCGCCCACCAGACGAAGAGGGCGAAGAGGGCGGGGGCGGCGTGGTGGAGCATGCGTTCGGATCCTGGGATCTGGGCGCCCGGGGGCACCCGATCCGCCGGCTGGGCCTCAGTGGGCGGCGTAACGGGGGCGGGCCAGAAGCAGGGCCGCGAAGGCTCCCTCGTTGGTGGGCCCAAAGGCCCTGAGCTCGATCGAGCGGCCGGTGGCCAGGTCCTCGAGGGTGAGCCTACCGTCTTGGTGACGCGCGACCCGGAAGGGGGCGTCAGCGCCCTGGTCGTGGCTACGACGCTCCCGCACCAGGCTGCGCAGCACGCCCCGGATGAATCCGTTGGTCGCCGGCGGGAGCTCCGAGACCAGGCTCCCATCCGTGGCGTCGTAGACCATGACGGCACCGTCCCGGCGGTCCTCGAACCGGAGGTCCAGGGACTGCACGATCGGCGAGGTCTCGGCGTCACGGGTCGGCAACCCGGCGATGCGTGCGGCGGTGACGGCGACCAGCGAGAAACCGATCAGGGCGGCGACCGCATAGATGGCCTTACGCGGGAGGAAGGGGTGGTCGCGAGAGGGGTTGCTCATGGCCGTGCCCTAGGCTCCATTTGAGGTGTAAGCGACCGGCGGGAGGGTCTCGGATCCGTGCGGTAACCGCCCCAGATCCCGGCCCTGATCGCGCCGCCTCCTCTGGCTGGCCCG
>JBGSUY010000352.1:0-2840 GCA_041753195.1 Chromatiaceae bacterium | reverse complement strand
TCGACGACACCCAGTCGCAGCCCAAGCTCGTATCGGTGGACAGCGCGACCCCCGAGCGGGCGGCCAGCATCTTCGCGCAGGCCCTGGACTCCGGCGCCACCCAGGTGATCGGCCCCATCGAAAAGCCCGCGGTGGACGCCCTGGCGGCTCTCGGTGCCCTCCAGGTCCCCACCCTCGCCCTGAACGAGGGGACCTCTGCCGGAAAGCCGGCCGCCAACCTCTTCCAGTTTTCCCTGTCCCCGGAGACCGATGCCATCGAGGTGGCGAACAAGGCCAAGGCCCTCGGCTTCACCCGGGCCCTGATGCTCTATCCGGATGACGGCGCCGGCGAACGCCGAGCCGCGGCCTTCCGCGGCCACTGGGGCCGTCTTGGCGGAACCCTGGTAGGAGCGTCTGCCTTCAGTCCCAGCACCGCCGCGAATCCCGCCCGCATCCAGGGCCTGATGGGCCGGGGTGGCGCCGATTTCCTCTTCCTGGTGGCAAACGCCGAACAGGCCCGGGACATCTATCCGCGGGTCCGAGGGGGTGCCGCCGCCATCCCCGTCATTGCTACCTCCGATGTGTATTCAGGTGATGCGGATGGGGCCCGCGATCGGGCACTGGCCGGGCTCTACTTCGTCGACATGCCCTGGATGCTAGGCGTGGAGCAGGGTAAGGATCCGTTGCGACGCGCCGATCTCAAGTCGGCAGCGTCCCACCTCGCAACCCCCCTGGGCCGGCGGCTCTATGCGATGGGCATCGACGCCTATCGGCTGGTCCCCCGTCTCACCGCGCTGGCGGGCAACCCTGGGGCGAGCTTCGCCGGCCAGACCGGGCGCCTCTCCATCGACGCCCTGGGGCGTGTTCGGCGGCAGTTGATCCTCGCCCGTTTCACCGAGTCGGGGCCCGAGGCGGTGGTTGGGTTCGCGACCCCGGGGCAGGCGACCCAGCCGCGCAACGCGCGTCCCGAGCCCGCCACCCGGGGTTAGCGATAGCTCCGCGCTCGCCGGAAGACCGAGGGGAGATCGGCAGGGACAAGGAGCGCCTTGCCGCAGATTTCCTAGCCCGCCAGGGACTGCGTCTGATTCGGCGCAATCACCGCTGCCGCTTCGGCGAGATCGACCTCATCATGCGCGACGGCGAGGTCTTGGTCTTCGTCGAGGTTCGGTACCGGAGCAACGCCCGCTTCGGCAGCCCCGCGGAGACCGTGGACCCCCGCAAGCAACGGCGGCTGGCCGCCGCCGCGGGGCACTATCTCCAGGAGACCCCCGGCGTGTTACCCTGCCGCTTCGACGTGGTCGCGATCAGCGGCCAGGACCGGATCGAGTGGCTCAAGAATGCCTTCAACGCCGCCTTCCCTTAAGTTCCGCCGGGTTTCCGGAATCTGGCCGATGCTGGTGGTCCTCGCCGCCTGCCTGATGCTCAATGGCTGCGCCGCCCTCGTGGTTGGCGGCGCCGCGGTGGGCGTGGCCGCCGTCCACGATCGCCGGGATTACACGGACATGCTCAAGGACCAGGAGATCGAGATTTCAGCCATGAGTGCCCTCAGCAAGGACAGCCTGGTGAGCGGGGGCAACCGCGTCTCGGTCACCAGCTACAACCGCAAGGTGCTTCTCACGGGCCAGGCGCAGACAGGCGAGGTGGCGGCCCGCGCCACCGAGCTGGTGAGCGGGATCCCCAAGGTGGAGGTGGTGATCGACGAGATCGCCATAGGCCCGAAGATCAGCCTGACACAGCAGAGTCAGGACACCTGGATCACCTCCCAGGCCAAGCTGGCGCTCGCCAACGTGAAGATCTCGGGATTCGACCCGACCCGGGTCAAGGTGGTGACCGAGGACTCCGTGGTGTTTCTGATGGGCCTGGTCTCGGCGCAGGAAGGGGACGCGGCGGCCGAGCAAGTCCGCTTCGTCCCCGGCGTGAAGCGGGTGGTAAAGCTCTTTGAGTACCGCGATCCTCAACCCTGAGCCCGAGCGCCTGGGACCCGGTCTGCGTGCCGCCCTCGCGAAGCTGGCCGGACCCGGGCGGCTCCTCACAGACCCTGCCGACTGCTGGCCCTACGGCTACGACAACAGCCGCCGCCAGGCCCTGCCCCAGGCAGTGGTCTTTGCCTCGGACGCCGATCAATTGGCCGCCCTGGTGCGACTCTGTGTCGAGTCCGGCCTGCCCCTGGTCGCCCGCGGTCGCGGCACCGGGACTACCGGGGCCACGGTGCCGGACCGGGGCGGGGTGGTGCTGTCCTTCGAGCGGATGGCCCGTATCCTGCGAATCGACCCCGGAGACCGGCTCGCGGTGGTGGAGCCGGGCGTCATCAACGAGGACCTGCAGCGCGCGGTGGGCGATCACGGTTTCTTTTGGCCCCCAGATCCCACCAGTGCGGCCACCTGCACCCTCGGCGGCAACCTGGCCCACAACTCGGCCGGCCCCCGGGCGGTCAAGTATGGCACCCCGCGGGAGAACACCCTGGGCCTAGAGGCCGTCACCGGCCGGGGCGATCTGCTCCGAGCTGGCGTGCGTACCACAAAGGGGGTAGTGGGCTACGACCTCACCCGGCTCATCATCGGATCCGAGGGGACCCTCGCCCTGATCACCCGGGCCACCCTCAGGCTCACCCCCAGACCCGAGGCCAAACGCACCCTGCGCGCCGCCTATCGGGACATCCGCGCCGCCGCCGCCGCCGTTTCCAGGATCATGGCCCAGCCCGTCACCCCCTGTGCCCTGGAGTTCATGGACGCCTCCGCCATCGCCATGGTGCGGGGCTTCGCCGGGATCGAGGTGCCGGAGGGGACCGGGGCTATCCTGATGATCGAGGTGGACGGCCCCGCGGCCTGCATCGACGAGGCGCTTTCGGCCGTTGCGGCGGC
>JBGSUY010000351.1:0-4608 GCA_041753195.1 Chromatiaceae bacterium | reverse complement strand
GGAGCACGGCGACTCGGTGCACCCCGAGCAAAGCGCCGACCGGAACGACCGCCGGGCAGGGTCAACCGGGGGCGACGGACCCCCGAGCTCTAGCCGCCCCGGAATCACGGAGTCGGACGCCTTAGTAGACGGTGTCCCATGAAGCCCGGGGGACGGTACACCGCCGGAACGCTCGCTGCAAGGACTCGGGCGCACACCGACGGGGAGAGACCGAGAGACCCCGTCCGGGCAAGGCCCCCGGGTAGCCTACGGTTGCGATATGGCAATCATCTAATTGGTAAGCATATTGCCTGTAATCCAATAGAACCTAAAGTCTCAATAGGTATAAACGCCGTCTCCTCTGGGCTCCAACACTCGTAAGCCTCTAGAATTATTGGCGACTTTGCGAGCGTGCTTGATGGCACGCATCTTGATTACAAGGCGGACAAGCCCGCTGCGTATTCCCGCCGCGGCCATTGTGATTAACAGGAGACGGCTCCCATGGTGGAGACCTTTTACGAGGTGATGCGGCGGCAGGGGATCACCCGTCGCAGCTTTCTCAAGTACTGCAGCCTGACCGCCGCCTCGCTCGGCCTGGGTCCTGCCTTTGTTCCCAAGATCGCCCACGCCATGGAGACCAAACCGCGCACCCCCGTGCTGTGGCTTCACGGCCTGGAATGCACCTGCTGCTCGGAGTCGTTCATCCGCTCGGCGCACCCGCTGACGAAAGACGTCGTGTTGTCGATGATCTCGCTGGACTACGACGACACCATCATGACCGCGGCGGGGCATCAGGCGGAGGAGATCCTCGAGGAGGTAATCGCCAAGTACAGCGGCAACTACATCCTGGCGTGCGAGGGGAATCCGCCGCTGAACCAGGACGGCATGAGCTGCATCATCGCCGGACGGCCCTATCTGGAGCAGCTCAAACGGGTGGCGAGCGAGTGCAAGGCGATCATCTCTTGGGGCTCCTGTGCCTCCTGGGGCTGTGTCCAGGCGGCCAGCCCGAACCCGACCCAAGCGGTGCCGATCCACAAGGTCATCCACGACAAGCCCATCATCAAGGTGCCGGGCTGCCCGCCCATCGCCGAGGTGATGACCGGGGTCATCACCTACATGCTGACCTTCGAGCGGCTCCCCGAGCTGGACCGTCAGGGCCGGCCGAAGATGTTCTACGGCCAGCGCATCCACGACAAATGCTATCGGCGGCCTCACTTCGACGCCGGCCAGTTCGTGGAGAGCTGGGACGACGAGGGGGCGCGGCGCGGCTACTGCCTCTACAAGATGGGCTGCAAGGGCCCGACCACCTACAACGCCTGCTCCACGGTGCGCTGGAACGACGGGGTCTCGTTCCCGATCCAGTCGGGCCACGGCTGTATCGGCTGCTCGGAGGACGGATTCTGGGACAAGGGCAGCTTCTATGACCACGTGACCGATACCAACGTCTTCGGTATCGAGGCCAACGCCGATCGGGTAGGCATCGCGGCCGTGGGCACGGTCGGCGCGGCGGTTGCGGCCCATGCGGCGGTCTCCGCCATCAAGCGCACCAAGCAGTCGAAGGACGAGGGTCGCGCGGACAACAACACAGGTGACCGGACATGAGCATCCAGACCCCCAATGGCTTCAACCTGGACAACTCCGGCACCCGGATCGTGGTGGACCCGGTCACGCGCATCGAGGGCCACATGCGCTGCGAGGTGAACCTCGACGAGAACAACGTGATCCGCAACGCGGTCTCGACCGGCACCATGTGGCGCGGGCTCGAGGTGATCCTAAAGGGACGCGACCCCCGCGATGCCTGGGCCTTCACCGAGAGGATATGCGGCGTCTGCACCGGCACCCATGCGCTGACCAGCGTGCGGGCGGTGGAGGACGCGTTGAGCATCGAGATCCCGGAGAACGCCAACTCCATCCGCAACGTCATGCAGCTCACGCTGCAGGCTCACGATCACTTGGTGCACTTCTATCACCTGCACGCGCTGGACTGGGTCGATGTCGTCTCGGCGCTCGGGGCCGATCCCAAGGCGACCTCCGAGCTCGCCCAATCCATCTCCAGTTGGCCGCTGTCCTCGCCGGGGTATTTCCGCGACATTCAGAACCGGCTCAAGAAGTTCGTGGAGTCGGGTCAGCTCGGGCCGTTTATGAACGGCTACTGGGGCAACCCGGCCTACAAGCTGCCGCCCGAGGCCAATCTGATGGCGGTCACCCACTACCTGGAGGCACTGGATTTCCAGCGGGAGATCGTCAAGATCCACACCGTCTATGGCGGTAAGAACCCCCATCCAAACTGGCTGGTGGGCGGCGTGCCCTGCGCCATCAACGTGGACGACACGGGTGCCGTTGGCGCGGTGAACATGGAGCGACTGAACCTGGTCTCGTCCATCATCGACCGCACCATCGACTTCATCGACAACGTCTATCTGCCGGACCTGCTCGCCATCGCCTCCTTCTACAAGGGTTGGACCTATGGGGGCGGGCTCTCCAGTCAGTCGATCATGTCCTACGGCGACATCCCGGACCGGGCGAACGACCACTCTGCCGCGAACCAGCTGCTGCCGCGCGGCGCCATCATCAACGGCAATTTCAACGAGATTCACGACATCGACCTGCGCGACCCGGAGCAGATTCAGGAGTTCGTCGCTCACTCCTGGTTCAGCTATCCGGACGAGACCAAGGGGTTGCATCCCTGGGACGGCATTACCGAGCCCGACTTCACCCTGGGGCCGAACACCAAGGGGACTCGGACCAACATCAAGGAGCTCGACGAGGGCGCGAAATACAGCTGGATCAAGGCCCCGCGCTGGCGCGGGCACGCGATGGAGGTGGGTCCCTTGGCGCGCTGGGTCATCGGCTACGCCCAGGGCATCCCGGAGTTCAAGGAGCCGGTGGAAAAGGTGCTGACCGATCTGCAGATCCCGCTGCCGGCCCTGTTCTCGACCCTGGGCCGGACCGCGGCGCGCGGACTCGAGGCCTCCTGGGCGGCCCACCGGATGCGCTACTTCCAGGACAAGCTGGTAGCCAACCTCAAGGCCGGCGATAGCGCCACCGCCAACATCGAGAAGTGGGACCCCAAAACCTGGCCGAAGGAGGCCCGCGGCGTGGGTACCACCGAGGCCCCGCGCGGCGCGCTCGGTCACTGGATCGTGATCAAGGACGGGCGCATCGAGAACTATCAGGCGGTGGTGCCCACCACCTGGAACGGATCGCCACGGGATCCGGCGGGCAATATCGGGGCCTTCGAGGCGGCGCTGATGAACACCCCGGTGGCGGTCGCCGACCAGCCCCTGGAAATCCTGCGCACCCTGCACAGCTTCGACCCTTGTCTGGCCTGCTCGACCCATGTGATGGGGCCGGACGGTCGGGAGATGACGCGGGTCAAGGTCCGTTGAGCACGCACCGGAAACAGCGAGAGACACCATGAATACCGCCGTTCCCACCGTCAAGCGCACCGCCGTCTACGTCTATCAGGCCCCGTTGCGGGTCTGGCATTGGGTCAATGCGCTGTCGATCACCGTGCTGGCAATCACCGGCTACCTGATCGCACACCCGCTACCCTCGATGCCCGGGGAGGCCAGTGCGAACTTCGTCATGGGCTACATTCGCTTCGCCCACTTCGCCGCTGCCTATATCTTCGCCGTGGGCTTTTTATTCCGAATCTACTGGGCGATCGTCGGCAACGAGCACTCCCATCAGCTCTTCACCCTGCCCTTCTGGCGCCCGAGCTTCTGGCGCGAGCTGTGGCACGAGGTGCGTTGGTATGCCTTCCTGGAGACCGAGCCAAAGAAGTATGTGGGCCACAACCCACTCGCCCACCTGTTCATGGTCGCCATCATCACGGTGGGCGGACTGGTGATGATGGTTACCGGCTTCGCGCTCTATGCGGAGCAGACGGGGCTCGACAGTTGGCAGGACCGACTGTTCGGCTGGTTGATCCCGCTGGTCGGGCAGAGCCAGGATGTGCGCATGTGGCACCACTGGGGTATGTGGGTCATCGTCATCTTCGTGATGCTCCACGTGTATACGGCCATCCGCGAGGACATCATGTCGCGCCAGAGTCTGATCAGCACCATGATCAGCGGCTGGCGAATGTTCAAGGACGACCGGCCATGAGCACGCGTGAAATCCACGACCCGCTCCGCCCGGACCCGGAATACCGCTGCGAGACACTGGTGCTGGGCATCGGAAATCTGTTGTGGGCCGACGAGGGCTTCGGCGTGCGCGCGGTGGAGTCGCTGCATCGGGGCTGGCGCTTCGACAGCGACACCCGGCTGATGGACGGCGGGACCCAGGGCCTTTACCTGTTGCCCCACGTCGAGGGCGCGCGACAGCTCCTGATCTTCGACGCCGTCGACTATGGCCTGCCCCCCGGCACCCTGAAGTGCGTGCAGGATCGGGAGGTGCCGGCCTTCATGGGCGCCAAGAAGCTGAGCCTTCATCAGACCGGCTTTCAGGAGGTGCTTTCGGTGGCCGGACTGCGCGGGTGGCAACCCGACCACCTGGCGCTGATCGGCGTGCAGCCCGAGGTGCTGGAGGACTACGGCGGCAGCCTGAGCGAGACCGTCAGGTCGCGGCTGCCCGAGGCGCTGGCGCTGGCCCTGGGCCTCTTGCAGGCTTGGGGCGCTCGACCGC
>JBGSUY010000350.1:0-1849 GCA_041753195.1 Chromatiaceae bacterium | reverse complement strand
CAGGCCCTCGGCCCCCAGCATCCGTCCGTGGCCACCTACCTCAACAACCTGGCGGGGTTGCTGGAGACCACCGGTCACTACGCCGAGGCCGAGCCGCTCAACCGGCGCGCGCTGGCCATCCGGGAGCAGGCCTTCGGCCCCGAGCACCCGGACGTGGCGACCAGCCTCAACAGTCTGGCGTTTCTGCTCCAGACCACCGGCCGCACTGGCGAGGCCGAGCCGCTCTACCGCGAGGCGCTGGCCATCGCCGACCAGGCCGGCGAGCCAGAGACACTCTGGAACGTCCAAGGCAACCTGAGCACCCTGTATGCGGCCCAGCAGAGCCCGGCGCTGGCCATCTTCTACGGCAAGCAGGCCATCAACACCCTCCAGGCGGTGCGCCAGGGCCTCGCCGCCGCCGAGCAGGCGACCCAGCAGGCCTTCCTCAAGACCAAGGAGCTCTACTACAAGGACCTGGCCAATCTACTCATCCAGGCCGGCCGCCATGCCGAGGCCCAGCAGGTGCTGGACATGCTCAAGGAGTCCGAGCTCTACGACTACCTGCAGGAGCCGGGTGCCGAGGACCCCCGGCGCACACTCGCGGCCCTCAATGCCTTCGAGCACGAGCGGGCCGAGGAGTACCGCCGGATCGCCGGCCGGCTGGCCGCGGTGGGTCGGGAGCTCGCCCCACTGACCCAAATCCTCCCCGAGGTGCGCACCCCCGAGGAGCGGGAGCGAATCGCCGCCCTGCAGGCCAAGCGCGAGGCCCTCGCCGCCGAGCTGGATCGGACCCTCGGGCAGATCAAGGCGGCCTTCGCCGAGCTTACCGACGAGCGCCAGGCCGCCCTCACCGCCGAGATGAACGAGGTCCCGGGCAACAAGCGCGAGCGGGTCCGGGCCCTGTCCGAGGCGAGCGGCAGCCCCACCGCGCTCGTCCAGTACCTGGTCCTGGACGACAAGGTCGACATCCTGCTGACCACCCCCGAGCACTGGATCGCCCGCGAGTCGCGCATCGAGCGCACCCGCCTGAACGATGAGATCGACACCCTGCGCCAGGCCCTCGACCGCCCCGGCACCGACCCCCGGCCCGCCGCCGAGACCCTCTACCGGCTGCTCGTGGCACCCATTGCGCCGGACCTCGCGGCCGCCGGCACCCGCTCGCTCTTGGTCCAGCTCGACGGGCGCCTGCGCTACATCCCCCTCGCCGCCCTCTACGACGGCGAGCATTACCTGGTCGAGCGCTTTCCGCTTGCGGTCTATACCGCCGCCTCCGAGCGCACCGAGAGCAGCGACACTGCCAGCTGGCGGGTGGCCGGTTTCGGCACCACCCAGCCCTTCCCGGGCTTCTCCGCGCTGCCGGCGGTCAAGGCCGAGCTCGAAGGCATCGTGCGCCGCGGACCGGACGACCCGGACGGCGTGCTGCCTGGCTCGGTACACCTGGATGGGAAATTCACCGAGGCCGAACTCCGCACCGAGGCCGCCGACAGCCAATACAGCGTCCTGCACCTGGCGACCCACTTTGACCTCAGGCCCGGCAACGACAGCCAGTCGAGTCTGCTCCTCGGCGATAGCAAACGCCTCAGCCTGCGGGCGCTGCGCGAGTCCGAGCCCAAGCTTGATCTGCGCCACATCGACCTCTTCACCCTCTCGGCGTGCAACACCGCCCTCGGTGGCGCCAACGCCGAAGGCGCCGAGGTCGAAGGCATGGGCAGCGTGGTGCAGCGGCAGGGTGCCAAGGGCGTCATCGCCAGCCTGTGGCCGGTGGCCGACGCGAGCACCGGGGAGCTCATGCAGACCCTCTACCGGCTGCGTCGCGATCGCCCCGAGCTGACCAAGGCCGAGACCCTGCGCGAGGCGCAGCTCCTGCTCA
>JBGSUY010000349.1:0-4568 GCA_041753195.1 Chromatiaceae bacterium | reverse complement strand
CTCCCACCATGAGCGGATCTCCCTGGGGACCTCCCATCATGCCTGGACCACCCTGAGGACCACCCATCATGCCTGGACCACCCTGAGGACCGCCCATCATGCGCGGATCGCCCTGGGGACCACCCATCATGCCTGGACCACCCTGAGGACCGCCCATCATGCGCGGATCGCCCTGGGGACCACCCATCATGCCTGGACCACCCTGAGGACCGCCCATCCTGCCCGGACCACCCTGGGGACCACCCATCATGCCTGGACCACCCTGAGGACCGCCCATCATGCGCGGATCGCCCTCGGGTCCACCCATCATGCCCGGACCACCCTGAGGACCACCCATCATGCGCGGATCGCCCTGGGGACCACCCATCATGCCCGGACCACCCTGAGGGCCGCCCATCATGCCCGGACCACGCTGAGGACCGCCCATCGTGCCCGGACCACCCTGAGGATCACCCATCATGCCCGGACCACCTTGGGGTCCACCCATCATGTCCGGCCCACCCCGGCGACCGCCCATCATGCCTGGCCTACCCCGGCGACCGCCCATCATGTCCCGCCTGCCCTCGGGACCGCTCATCATGCCCGGCCCACCCTGAGGACCGCCCATCATGTCCGGCCAACCCTCAGGATCGCCCATCATGCCCGGCCAACCCTGGGGGCCACCCATCATGCCCGGCCCGCCACGGGGACCACCCATCATGCCCGGCCAACCCTGGGGACCGCCCATCATCGGCTCGCCGGGCGCGGAGGTTTCCTGCGCCGGTACGATCGGCGCAGACAAGGTGCAGGCAGCGATCGCAGCAGCAAGTAGTGACTTTTTCATACTGACCTCTTCGTGCTTGAATATTGTATTTGAGAGGGATCATTCTCGACTCGATTCCCTTCCCAGAATGGATGGCGCATCAGCCGTGACTGACGACGTCCTTCTCCCGTTACGCCGTTGGTCCAATGTTCACCGGCGAAGCCCATATGACCAATCGCAACAGTAAGAGTATACGCGCAACCGTTCTGCCTCCGTACGGTACCGCACGTAAAGCCTTTGCAGGCTACGGTCTCGCGTCGTACACAACCCACGACTTCCCGTACCCGGCAACAGTCCAGGCTGAGGAGAGTCCGGGGGTTGGTGATCGGTAAAATCAGGCAAGGCCGACAAGTGGGGGCCAGGCGGATCCCGCTATTCGAATTGCGCGGCGTAGTCGGCCATCAGTGCCACGTAGCACCCACAGGCGGCGGCCTCCAGGCCCGAACGGTCGAGGATATTGATGTCGCCCCGGATATAGCGGATGAGGCCGCGCTGTTGCAGCGCGCCCGCGGCGAGGGTGATGCCGCTCCTGCGCACCCCGAGCATGGCCGCGAGCACTTTATGGGTCAGATAAAAATGATCGGCGTGCGCGCGGTCATGTGTCATCAGCAACCAGCGCGCCAGGCGCGGCTCGATCTCGTGGAAGTGGGTGCAAGCGGCGGACTGGGCGAATTGGGTCAGCAGGACATAGAGGTAACGGTGGATGATGCGCCGCAAGGCGGGGGTCCTGTGTAACTCCTCCTGAAATTGCGCGGCGGTCATCCGCCACGCGGCACCGGCACTTTGGACGACGGCCCGCATGGGGGCGACCTTGACCCCCAGCACCAGGGTGGCGCCCAGCATGCCCTCGTTGCCGATCAGCCCCATTTCCAGGGGCCGATAGCGGGCCACGATGGTGACGACGGAGATGATGCCGCCCGTCGGGAAATAGGCGTAGGGGTACGGCTCATCGTGCTCACACAGCAAATCGCCCGCCACCAGGTCCACCCGCTCGCACCGACCCAAGAGCCGTTGACGCTCGTTAGGCGCCAAGCCCTCGATCAGGCGGTTCATCACTGGGGCTGGCGATTCGGTTGACACTCACGGATCCCTTTCGTCGTCGAAGCCCGGGAAGGGCCTGGGACCGGTGCGGACTGGTCTCATAGGGAAAGTATGACCGGATCAAGACGCCTCGGTCTGTTCGGTAGGGCACCGAGCGCCCGACCAATCAGGGGTACCCCGGGGTCGACGCGGCCGCCTGGATTGTCATCCTGCGCGCTCGCCGATCGCGACGTCACGGGTTCGCCCAGGGGCCCGATGTCCCAAGGGCCGCGGTGATCCCATCGTTCGGAGCATCGTTCAGATCTGGGGTGCGCCGCGCGCAGACTTACGAAACGCCCGCGGATTGCCGCGCGACAGTCGCGCCGGATTCCTTGGCCGAAGTTCCTTGATCAACGCCACTGGGCGCTCTCTCCCTCAGCTCGCCATCATGGGGTCAGACTCGAGGTAGAAGCCGATCCGTCTCTAGCTTGACGACGGCGTAGCACTCGCAGCAGAGCTGTTCGAGTTTGGGCCGGTCCAGCACCGTGATGTGGCCGCGCCTGTACTCGATCACGCCCTCCTTCTGCAGCCGGCCGGCGGCGTCCGTGACCCCTTCGCGACGTACGCCCAGCATGTTGGCGATCAACTCCTGGGTCATAATCAGGTGATTGGCAGGGAGGCGATCAAGGGACAGGAGGAGCCAGCGGCACAACTGTTGCTCGATCGTGTGGTGGCGGTTGCAGACTGCCGTTTGGGCCATTTGGGTGATCAGGGCCTGGGAGTAGCGCAACATGATGAACAGCAGGTCGCCGTGGCGGTTCACCTCGTCCTTGAACCGTTTACCCAGGAGCCGAAAGGCAAACCCGGCACTCTGCACGATGGCGCGACTGGTGGTGCTTTCACCGCCCATGAAGAGGGCGATGCCGACCAAGCCCTCGTTTCCCACCACGGAGATCTCCGCCGAGGCGCCATTTTCCATCACGTAGAGCAGGGAGATGATGGAGTCGGTCGGGAAATAGACGTGGCGCTCGGGGGCCCCAGACTCGTAGAGGACCTTGCCGAGGGGCATCGGCGCCGGCTCTAGAAACGGGCAGATGCGCTCTTGAACCTCCGTCGGCAAGGCCGCTAAGAGGTGGTTCTGTTGCGGCGCGGGTGTGACTGACATGGCGGCGATCCTCCCGTAGCGCGACCAATTACAGTTTAACCCCCCCCGCGGTACTGTGCGCTATCGGACATAGCGCTCCCGCCTCCGCCCGGGCGGCTCCCGCGGCAACGCGGCCAGCCCGCGGCGCGTCCGAGTCGGTGCTGACGCCTCCGGGAGCGGGCATGAACACGCCGTCCGTGTCGGTCATGTATGCTCGCCCGCGATAAGGCGGAGGCAGAGGCGGCGGCTGCCGGGATGGCGCACCCAACGGATCCAACCGGACGCTGAAGCCAAGCCGGAACGGACGAAAGGTTACGCGAGGTTCCGGGCCGGATGGTCACTTCAATAGGAGATGGAGATGATGAAACTCGTAAAAATTGTCAGCACAGCTTTGGTCATGAGCGCGTTGCCGCTACCGCTTTTCGGTTGCGGGCGACAGGGCGGACCGGCAGAGCGAGCCCGCAAGAACCTCGACAACGCGGTAGATAAAACCGGAGAGTAGGTGGAAAAGGCCGGTGATCGCATCCAGGACGCGGCAAAGGGCGACTAATCTAACCGGGATCCTGTAGCAGCCACGCTGCTTATGAAGCCGTGGCCCAGGGGGCTGGCCCAGGATCTGGGCCAGCCCCGGGTTTTAACGGTCACCATCGGCCAGGCGGCTGCGCACCCCGCGGTCTAACGCTCCCTGTTCGCTGAGCAACACGGGAAACCCACGTTATATTTGGTCGATCCTGGCCCGGCGTCGTGCCGTCGTGCTGCATCGGCTTGCGTTCTCCGCCTGCCATGATCGAACCCCTGCTGCTGACGACTGCCCGCGTTTCGACCTTTTTCGGAACCCAACTGCTCACCGGCGCGAGCGGGTTCTTCTTTGAGCGCGACGCGCGTCTGTACTTGGTCACGAACCGGCATGTCCTGATCGACAAGCCGAGCCGTCACCTCCCGGATCGGGTCGAGATCGAGGTTCACACCGACGGGGAGAACCTGACACGCTCGGCCGTCCTGTCGGTGCTGCTGTACCGGGACGGCAAGAGCATTTGGCATCAGGGACGCGATACCGCGGGCGACATCGATGTAGCGGCGATCGAGCTGGACCGCGCGGCATTGCCGGCAGCGGTGGCGCTGCGGTGCTTCACACCGGCACATCTACTGCACTCGCTGCAAGAGGTCGAGGTCGGCACGCCATTGTTGGTCGTGGGCTTCCCGATGGGCTTCCACGACACGCTGCACCACTTGCCGGTGGTGCGGCAGGCCGTGATCGCCTCGTCGTTCGGCTTGCGCTTCCAGGGTCAGGGGTACTTCCTCACCGATGCGCGAACGCATCGCGGCACCAGCGGCGCACCGGTCGTGATGCGGGACGCTGCCGGGGATGCGCAATTGCCCTGGAAGCTGCTCGGCGTGCACTCCGCACGACTGGAGATGAGCGGCGGGGATATGCGGGCCGAGGAGTCGCTGGGCCTGAACTGTGCCTGGTACGCCGACATCCTGCTCACCCTTACCACGGATGATGCGCGCATGCGGGCGCCATAGCGGCGGGTGCCGCCACCGGGGGCCGATCCACGCGGGACATCGGCGACGACTTCGGCCTACACTGCCCCGTGCCGG
>JBGSUY010000348.1:0-1981 GCA_041753195.1 Chromatiaceae bacterium | reverse complement strand
CGGACTCCTTTTCCTACTGCCCGAGAATCCCCGGCGACCCGACCCGCGCCGGATCGCGCAGCGCCCGAGGACCCCCATCGGGGCATCCCAGGAGACCCGGCTGCGAAACTCCTGAGGGGACAACTACCTTGACACTTACCGGGGCCGAGGCGATTGATGACATATTTACCGAACACCGTGTGTTCGATGTCTCAGTCGGCGCGACTATGTCCCCGGACGTCGGTGCATCTTGGGGTCCCGCCGCTGGCAGCGTCGCAGGCAAAGCTGGCGAGATGGAGAGGGCGGAAGTCCCCGAACCGTCGCCTGATGGGTCATTGATCGAGGTGAGCGACCGTCTGGAAAACAACCTGGGGAACGATCCCGGTGGCTCCGCTCAATCAGGCGCCGTAACCACGATATCGGGAATCAAACAAACGGGTGTGGCTCCGATCACGAGACCTACACCGCCGCCTGCGGAGCCTTTGGGCGCCGTGCCCGCTGGCGACAGAGGCACAGGAGCCGGTCTTCGCCGGCCGGAAGGGGCGGCTGAGAGGCGCCCAGCCCAGGCATGGGTGAGCGCCGCCTGGGGTGGACCGCAACCGCTCGGGAAGACCTTGATGCCATCCTCGACTAGATCGACGGAAACGCACCGCGACTGCCCTCCCCGTGCGTCAAGGAACCAGCCGGTGAGGCCACGACGCGAGGCGGTTGCACCGCGGCCCTGGGGGAGCCCACTGCACCAAGCTCCGACCTAGAACGCTCGCCACCAGCCGCCGATTCCGTTAGCTTACACAGCCTGAGTCGACAGATCTCGCAGCCCGCCAAGGCGATGCCGGAGACGACCTCCTGCGGATAAGCAAGCGCTTCGCTCCCGTATCACCACCAATCCCGCCCAGTGTGGCGGACGCCCCTGCATACGCGGCATGCGGATCCGAGTCGTCGACATTCTGGGCATGCTCGCGGAAGGCGTGAGTGCGGATGAGATCCTTGCCGATTTTCCAGACCTAACGCCCGAGGACATTCAGGCCAGCTTGCTGTTCGCTGCCGAGCGGGTCGACATACCGCGGCTGGTCGCGTGACCATTTGGCTGGATGCCCAACTACCGCCGGCGCTTGCGCCTTGGATCCGCGACACCTTCGCGGCGCCCTGTATAGCCGTCCGCGATCTCGGTCTGCGCGATGCAGACGACCGGACCATCTTCGATCAGGCCCGTTCAGCGGGCGATGTCGTTATCCTCACAGTGGACAGTGACTTCGTCGATTTGGCGCGGCGCTTCGGTCCGCCGCCTCACATCCTCTGGCTAACCTGCGGCAACGTCACGAATCGCCGTCTGCGCCTCGTGCTCGGGGATGTCCTGATGAGCGCGTTGACCATGCTGGGGGCTGGCGAAGCAGTCGTCGAGCTGGCAGACCGGTAACCAGAGGACCTCCCGCTGGCGGGGACCATTGGGGGGATACGGGAGGCACCAGGTGTCTCGCCTAATCGAGCCCACACGGATTGCTCAGGCAGGCTCGCCTCACTCCCCCACTGCCTGAGTCGGTCGGACCGACCGCATCATCGACCGCTTCGTGCGCCGGAATCCGAGGAGCAGTGACGACCAGCCTCGTAGAAGGAGCCAGAGCCCAGGGCCTCGCCTTGAGCGAAGCCGACATCGCCCGCCTGTTCGCGCTCGGCACCGAGCGCAACGCCCAGAACCTCGCGATCTGTTTCAAGCGCCAGCGGCGCCGCGCGGCAACCGCGGGCTGATCCACGGCGCCAACCCCCCTTTCCGCTGACTCCCAGCAGCCAAGCCCCCGCCCTTGGCGGCCGCTGAACCGGTCATCCGTTGCCCCCGTCATGGTTGACCGGTAAGGACGCGTAGCTGACGCTGGGGGAAGCGGCCGCAGCCGGGCGCGGTGCGCGTCCGCACTGGGACGCGGACTGCGCGCCGGGTAACCGGAGCCAGCACCCCTCGGCTGCTGCGATTTGGCCCCGGGGGATTGCTGTCACTAGACCGATCACC
>JBGSUY010000347.1:0-7438 GCA_041753195.1 Chromatiaceae bacterium | reverse complement strand
TCTGGTTCCTGCCCTACCGGCCCGGCGAGCCCCTGCGCTCGAACCGCTACGGCATCCCCGAGCCGCGCCGCCGCCGCGAGCACATCCGGCTCGCCTGGGACCTGGACCTGCTGCTTGTGCCGCTTGTGGGATTCGACCGGGACTGCAACCGCCTCGGCATGGGCGGCGGCTTCTACGACCGTACCCTCGCCTATCTGCGCCATCGCTTCCACTGGCGTCGCCCGCGCCTCATCGGCATTGCCCACGAGTGTCAGCGCCTGGAGCGGATCGACCCCCGGCCCTGGGACATCCCCCTGGACGCCGTGGCAACTGAGCAGAGGATCTATTGGCGGAAAGGACCAAGGTCCCAGGGCCGACGACCTGAGCCCAGCGACCTGAGCCCAGTTTAGGGCTCCGGCAGGGGACCGAAGTTGATGCCGATGGAGAGCCGGGACCAGTCGCTGCGGTTGGTCTCCACCGCATGGGGCAGGTCCGGCGGGAAGAACAGCAGGGTGCCGGCCTCCGGGGCCACGCGCAGGGTGAGGGGGCCGTCGTAGAGCACCAGGTCCCCGGAACCCTCCGGCGCCTCCACGTAGTAGACGGCCGATAGCAGCTCGTCGTTCTCCTCGTGGGTGTGCTCGCTGGTGGACTGACCGGGCTCCATGGCATTGAACCAGAAACCGCAGCGCAGGCGCGTGGGCGACCGCCCCAGGATATGCGCGGCACAGGCCAGGGCCTGGTCGAGGAGGGGCCCCAGGGCCGGCATCCGCGAGCGATCGAGATACAGGTTCTCGTAGCGCCCGCCGACCAGATGGCTCCGGCGGTCGAAGTCCCCGGCTCCCAAGGCACGGAAGGCGGCCAGGATCGCCCGATTCAGACCCTCCGGATTCGGCACCACGCAGCGCCGGATGGCGGCGCTCTCCCAGAGCTCGCAACCCTGGGTCACTGGTCAGGTCCTCCTGGGCCGGGAGACTGGGCGCGCCCCGCCGGGCCGCCTTGGGTGTCCCAGGGCTGGATGGCGACCACCGTGATGCTGTTCTTGGGCGAGCCCTCGATGTTGCGGTCGCTGTAGGTGAGATAGACCAGGGTGTTGCGGGGGACATCGTAGAAGCGCACCACCTGGAGGGTCTTGAACAGGAGCGAGGTGCGCTTCTTGAAGACCTCCTCCCCGTCGCGCTTACCGCTGCGCACCGCGTCCGGCAGATCGATGGGGCCGATCTGGGTGCACTCGATGGCCGCATCGGAGGTGTCCTCGGCCACCCCCACCGCCCCGGAGATGCCCCCCGTCTTGGCCCGGCTGAGATAACAGGCGACGCCGGGGATGTCCTCGTCCTGAAAGACCTCCACCACGATCTTGTCGTTGGGGCCCACCCATTTGAACTTGGTAGCGACGCTGCCGATCACCTCAGCACGGACGGCGAGCGTGAGTGTCAGCAGGGACAGGCCTGCCATCAATGGGACTCGGCGACAGTCGATCATGGGCTGGCTCCGGCGCGCGCCGCCCGGAGGGGCTCGGCCCCCCAGCGACCTGTCTCTGGACATCAGGATGGGAACAACCGATCCGTCTCCGCTCGGCTGCGGGTCAGGGCGTCCTCGATGGAGACTCCGAGGAACCAGTTTCCGGTGATCCCAAGCCGGGTACCGGCGAGGGACCCGTCTAGCCGCTCGATCAGTGCCGCGTGGCCGGCGCGCAGGGCGGGCAGCCGATTCTGCACCCGAGCCTGGGCCGCGATCCGCTCCGGCGAGGTCCCCAGGGCGGCGCAGGCCCGCTCGACCTGCTCCTCGGACGCGAGGGCCCCGGGTCGAAAATGGAAGGCACAGGCACGGTATCCGGGATCCGGCAGAAAGTCTCGCGTGACCGCGGAGTAGAAGGTGTCGTCCACCGCGATGAGCCCGGCGAGGGGTGGCAGCACCAGGTCGCCCGCTCGGAAGGCCAGCACCAGGGTGTCGATCTCGGCCACGCCGATGGAGGCGGCCACCGAACGGGCCTCCTCGAAGCCCTCGGATATCAGCTGGGCCGCCTGATCGGGGGGCACGGCGAGGGTGAGGGCCTTGCAGGACAAGGGCTCGGCGCCGTCGATCGAGACCCGAAAGCCGTCCCCGTCACGAGCGATCGCCTGGACCGGCTGGCCCGTGCGCACCTGGATCGAGGGCTGACCGGCGATGGCCTCGCAGATAGTGGACAGCCCCCGGTCGAAGGTGAAGGCCTTGATCACGTCCTTACGGCGAGGCTTGCGCCGGAACAGGGCCTCCGCCGGATAGTCGTCCGCCGGCTGGCAGATCACCGCCTGAAAGGCGTGGCGCAGCAGATCCCGATAGTTCCGTGCCCCCAGCACCCGGCCGTAGTACTCGGCTACGCTGCGGCCGGCCTTGGGCGTGGTGAAGAGCCGCGGAAGTGAGATCAGTGCCTCCAGGGGATGCAGGGCCGCGGTGACCGCCGTGCGCTCGCCCTTGCGCCACAGGCGATAGCCGACCTTGGCCTTGGCGCGCACCTGGGGCGTGAGCCCCAGGTCATCCAGGATGGAGAGCAGGTTTCCGTAGCTGTTGAAGCAGGTATGGCTCCCCGCCTCGACCCAGAACTCCCCAAGGCCAGGGAACTGATGGCTGTGGATGCAGCCGCCGATGCGCGGTGCGGCCTCCAGGACCAGGGTGTCGAGGCCCCGCCGCGCGGAGAAATGGGCCGCGCCCAAGCCGCTGATGCCCGCCCCGATGACGATGTGGTCGAAGTCCCTCGCCATCGGGAGCCTTAGAGGAACCGTGCCTCGCTCCCTTGAGGCTCCGACTCGGGCAGGGGCACCAGGGTGAGATAGCTCAGGTCCGGCAGGGGGATGGGGGTCGGGGGCGGCTCGCAATCCTCCAGGGTCCAATCGTCCCCGGGGACCAGGCTCAGGTAGCTGATGTCCAGCTCCAGGGAGACCGACGGCGGCGGCTCCTCGAGGACGCCTCCCGGAGGCGCCAGAGACAACATGGAGATGTCGATGCTGAGCCCCTGGGGGGACTCGACCTCCCCCCCTGGCACCGAGGCCGGCGCCGAGGCCCGCTCCGGAGGCACGGCGGGAGCCGGGTCGCCGGTGTCCAGTGGCACCACGCTGAGCTCCGCCCCCGCCTGGGCGAAGAGCCGCTCGAAGTGGGCCGCGGTGGCGGCGTCCACGTCGCGCTTAACGATCACCGGCTTGCCCGTGAAGAGCCGCTCGAGCCCAGTCTCGCCGAGCTTGAAGATGGCCCCCAGGCGGCGGCGCGCCTCCCCGGGGTCCGCGCCGGGGCGCAGGAGTCCGCGGTAGCTCAGATCGTAGCGTTGGTCGGCCATGAGTCTCCGTCCTGCGACAGCGGTTACCGTGAAAGTCGCGCTTGGCGCGCTCCTTTTCGCCCTCTCCCCGCGGGAGAGGGCCGGGGCGAGGGAAACGACCATGACGACCGCAACTCCCATCCCGCGGGGTAACGCGGGCGCCATGGTCGTTAGCTCTGGCCTAATGGTATGACAAAGCAGCCGAGAGCACAGGGACTGAGTGCGGTTTTCGGACCCGCCGCCCACACCGCCGTGACGTTGGCTCGAGGCGACTCGGGCGTCAAGAGCCAACCCGGCCTGGTCAGGACCAGGGTTCGAGGACCGGATTGGCCCTCGACCCCGATGCCTCGCTAGGGCTGCTGTTGCCTTGACCGGCCTGGAATCACAGGGGCTTGGACAGGCTGAAGGCACCGCGGATGTCACCCAAGGCATAGCCGCGGGCCTGGTCCCCCGGATACTGCTCATCCAGGGTGGCGGTGACCTCGGGGGTGATCTCCGACCCATGGCAGGCCAGGCAGACCTCCCCCGTCGGGATGGCCTTCATGAAGCGGAACCGCTTACCTCCCTCCAACTCGACCACTTCACCGAAGGCCATGGTGTCCAACGGCTCGCCGGCCGCCTTGCGTGCCTCGAAGGCCTTGAGGACCCTGGTCTCCCAGTCATCCGGAAGGTTCAGGCCCTGGTTGCGGACCTTGAGGCTGGTGCGGCCGACCTCCCAGCCAGATCGGCCGGCCAGGTCCGCCGCGATGGCCGGAGCGCGATCCTTACAGACGTCGATGGCGTTGGTTGGGCCGCCCGCCTTCATGGCGGTCTGCAGCTCGCCCTGGAGGGTGGTGGCGAATTCCTTGATGAGGGCCTTAGCCTCCTCGGCATTGGGGTTAGCGGCCTGCTCGGCCCGGGCGGAACCGGTGGCCAGGAGAGCGGCCGCGGCTAGTATCAGGGGTAGTCTACGCATGGTTTCGAATCCTTCGCTTGGGGTTGGTGAGTGGAATCAGCTGCGCCGGCTTTAAATGGTCGCTCTTTGGCCTGGCTGCAACCCGAGCGGCCCCGGGTTGTTTGGCCCTTGGGTTACCGAGAAAACCGGCGCCGCAGGCGCTCCAAGTCTCCCTCGCCCTCTGGGAAAGGGCCAGGGTGAGGGAAACCCTTCATGACGCCTGTGTTTTCATGGTCCGGGGGAACACGGGTGTCATGTAAGGACCAGGACCCCGCCCCGATTGCGACCTCGATCCCGGGGATCAAGCCAGGCACGCGGCGAGGTAATCCACGAAGACCCGCACCTTGGCTGGGACGAAGCGCCGAGAGGGCCACAGGGCCCACAGCGTCAGGGCGGGGGCCTCGAAGCCCGTGAGGATGGCCTGGAGCCGCCCGGCTGCCAGGTCATCGGCGGCGATGAATTCCGGGAGGGCGCAGACCCCCATGCCTGCCACCGCCACCTTGCGCAATAGATCCCCGTTGTTGGCGCACAGCGGCCCCCTGACCTCCACCGTCTGGACCAACCCCTCCCCCGCACCGAAGGACCATTCCTCTTTGAGGGCGATGTTGCTGTAGTGCAGGCAATCGTGGCCTGCCAGGTCCGCCGGGGCGCGTGGCTCCCCGCGCCGCGCAAGATAGGCCGGGGCCGCGCACACCACCCGCCGGTAGTCGCGGATGCGCCGCGCCACCAGGGTCGAGTCCTCCAGCGGACCGATGCGCAGGGCGAGGTCGGCCGCGCTCTCCAGGATGTCCACCAACCGATCGTCCAGGTCGATGGAGACCCGCAGGGACGGGTAGCGGGCGGAGAAGCCGGGCAATAGGGGCGCCAGGGTCTTCACCCCGAAGGACAGGGGCGCGGCCACCCGCAGATTGCCCCGGGGCGCGTCGCTCAGGTGGGTGGCCCGGTCCTCCGCCTCCTCCAGGGCGCGCAGCACACTCACCACGTCCTCGTAATAGCGCTCGCCCGCCTCGGTGAGGCTGAGCCGGCGGGTAGTGCGATTGAGGAGGCGCAGACCCAGGCGCTGCTCCAGGGCGGCGATGCGCCGGCTCACCGCCCCCGCGGTGGTCTCGAGTCGCTCCGCGGCACGGCTCAGGGTCCCCGACTCCACCACGGAGACGAAGGTCTGAAGGGTCACGAAGTCAGGGCCTTGCATGGCATACAAAGGCCTTTGGCCAAGGGTGCCGACTGCTTCGGCGCAGGCCGCGATTATCGTGCTGCAAGTCGAGTCCGCGCTAGCCTGCCGCCATCGTCGCAACCGCCGAGTCCCCGACCCTCGGGCGGCACCACGTCCGAGGCAAGAAAAAACCGGCTGTGAGCCGGCTTCTTCCTGGCGTCGCGGTTAGAGCCGCGACGCTGCAGAGGGCGATCGAGCAATCAGGCCATGGCCTTGATATGGGCATTCAGGCGGCTCTTGTGGCGGGCGGCCTTGTTGGCATGGATCAGACCCTTGTGAGCGGCGCTGTCGATGCGCGGGACTGCCTCCTTATAGGCCTGGGCAGCCGCCTCCCGGTCGCCCGCGCGGATCGCCTTGACCACCTTCTTCACGAAGGTGCGCAGGGTGCTGCGCTGGGACGTGTTCTGCTGGCGGCGGTTCTCGGCCTGGCGGGCGCGTTTACGGGCTTGTGCTGAGTTGGCCAAGGGGGTCTCCTGGGATCCTAAAAACACGGGCAGGGGATGGGGGCCTGCCCATCCGAAGACCGCGCATTCTGCCTAGGACGCGTGATCCTGTCAACGACGTCGCTGCTCCGTCTGCCCCGCCCGAGGCCAGTCCACCGCGACCCGCGGCCTCCAGGGCGCCGTGATCCCCAGGTCGGACTCCGGTCGACCCCCCCGAGGCGCTGCCGACTATACTGCCCGCGTTTTGCTCCGGAGACCCCAATTGGCCTCGCTCGGCAGCTCCATCGCCAAGGTCGGCGGCAATACCCTCCTCTCCCGCATCCTGGGGTTCCTGCGTGACCTGGTGGTGGCGCGGCTCTTTGGCGCCGACGCCGCGACCGACGCCTTCTTCGTCGCCTTCCGCATACCCAACGCGATGCGCCGGCTGTTCGCCGAGGGAGCCTTCTCCATGGCCCTGGTCCCCATGCTCCACGAATATAAAGTGCGCGAGGGCCAAACGGCGCTCAAGGCCTTTGTGGACGACGCCGCCGGGACCCTGGCCGCAGCGCTCCTCGTCGTCAGTACCCTGGGGATCCTGATGGCGCCGGCCCTGGTGCTGCTCTTCGCCCCTGGCTTCGTCCAGGACCCCGAGCAGTGGGGTCTGGCGGCGGAGCTGCTGCGGCTCACGTTCCCCTACGTCCTGTTCATCTCGCTCACCGCCTTCGCCGGTGGCATCCTGAACACCTACGAGCGCTTCGGCGTGCCCGCCTTCACGCCCGTGCTGCTCAACCTGTCCCTGATCGGCTGCGCCCTCTTTCTGGCACCCTTGATGGAACGTCCGATCCTCGCCCTGGCCTGGGGAGTGCTGATCGCCGGGATCGGCCAGCTCGCCTTGCAGCTCCCCTTCCTTGCCCGACTGGGGCTCCTGCCGAGACTCAGGTACAACCCGAATCACCCCGGGGTCAGGCGCATGCTGAGGCTCATGGGCCCGGCCATCCTCGGATCCTCCGCCGGGCAGATCAACCTGTTGCTGGGCACCCTGATCGCATCCTTTCTGGCCGCCGGCAGCATCTCCTGGCTCTATTACGCGGACCGACTCCTGGAGTTCCCACTGGGCATCCTGGGTGCCGCCCTGGGGACCGTGATCCTGCCGCGGCTCGCCCAACGTCATGGCGCCGGCGACCCCGAGGCCTTCTCCCGCACCCTCGACTGGGCCCTGCGCTGGGTATTCTTGATCGGGGTGCCCGCCGCGGTGGGGCTCGCCGTACTCGCGGGCCCTATCGTCGCCGCCCTCTTTTATTCCTCCGGCGGCGGGGGCGGGACCGGGGGGGCCTTCGGGAGCCGCGACGTACACATGACCAGTCTCAGCTTGGCCGCCTATGCCGCCGGCTTGCTTGGGTTTCTCGGGATCAGGGTCCTGGCCCCCGCCTATTACGCCCGCCAGGAGATGCGCGCCCCGGTGCGCGCGGCGCTGGTCGCGGTGGCCATCAACGCAGTGCTCAGCCTGGCCCTCATGGCCCCCCTGGGACATGTGGGCCTCGCCCTGGCAACCAGCCTCGCGGCCTTCGCCAACGCGGCCCTCCTGCTGTGGGGGCTGCTGCGGG
>JBGSUY010000346.1:0-2140 GCA_041753195.1 Chromatiaceae bacterium | reverse complement strand
GCAAATGCTCCGAGACGTTCCGCGACCTCAAGGACAGATTCATTCGCCATGACGACGTCCTCGGTCATTGGAACTACGTCGTCGATGCGCACGGTATTAGCTGAGCGTATGTATTACTTGTTTTTCACTCAATCCTTATGGGATGTACCCCGGGGCATTGGGACCCAGGTTCTTCTCGTCGGTCACCGCAGCCTCGTGCAGGTCCGCCTCCACGTCTGCTGGGCCTCCTTCATTGGTGGTGCCGTCGCCGAGGTCCTGAACCTCGGCCGCCTCTCCGCCCACCAGTGTGCCTTTCTCCACATCGACGCCTTCGACGATCACCTCATCCCCGCAGGCCGAGAGCCCGAGCGCCAGCAGCACGGCCAGGACCCTGAGCTCCACAAATTTCCGCGTCATACCAACCCCCTTGTATTCAATTGAGACGACCGGTTAGGGCGGGCCCAAGCCGAGGCTGCAAGAAGCATCGGCCTGTTCGGTCGCCGCGGACCGCTCTGCTTCTCGCCGGGAGGGGGCGATTCTGGCACGGCGGCACCGGGAACTGAAGCCGGGCCAACTTACTTCCGAACTTCGGCTGCCGACGGAATCGCTGTCGCGAGATGTCAAGCGGGAGGTCACATCACTCTCTAACCTTATTTGACGTGACTTCGGCGCGTGGTCGGAAGCCGGCCCTTGCGCAATGAAGGTCCTCCGCAATCGAGTGAAAGGGAGACATCGACCATGTCAATGACCGGCGACGCCGCTTTGGCGGCCATGCAGGGCGCAGTTTTCGGCGATCTGAAGCGGAACTGGGGTTGGCTCCTGGCCCTGGGCGTTGTCTGCATCATCCTCGGCACCATCGGGTTCTACATGACCTTTGCCTTGACCCTGGCGAGTGTTCAGGTCTTTGGCATCCTGATCCTGGCGGGGGGCGTCCTGCAGCTCCTCGACGCCTTCACCTGCAAGGGCTGGAAGGGCGTGCTCTGGCATGTGCTCATCGCCTTCCTGTACCTGGGCGCGGGGGCCGTGATGCTCTACGACCCGCTGCTCGCCTCGAAAGTCCTGACCCTGGTGATCGCCGCGCTCCTGATCGCGGCGGGGGTCGCCCGCTTCATCATCGGCCTGCAATTGCGGCCCGTGGATGGCTGGTATTGGCCGGTCCTGTCGGGCCTGATCTCGAGCCTGTTGGGGGGGATGATCATCGCCCAGTGGCCCCTGTCAGGGCTCTGGGTGATTGGTCTCTTCGTCGCCATCGAGCTCATCGTCAACGGATGGTCCTACGTCTTCGTCGCCCTGGCCGCGCGCAAGGCGGGGCGGGCCGAGGCGATAAACCAGAGTCGCTAATTGACAAGAGGACGAGCAATGAAACCTCAGTTTCCCTGGAACATCGAGTTGTACGCTTCGCCTTCGACCTTGGCCCTCGGTCTTCGGCCCTTGGCCCTTGTGATACTGGCCCTGCTGTCGGGTTGTGCCTCCACGGGCGACAACAGCATCAGCGGGTTCGACCAGATCACCCTGGCGCCGGGGGACACCGGCAATTGCGACTCCAGCCCCTGTCAGGTGTTTCTGAAGATCCCGCCCGGCACCGGCAGCTACGAGGTCACCGCCAACGAGGTTAGCGTGGGCACCTTCGCGGCGGGTCAGACCGCCAGCTTGGGCAGCTTCTGGCAGAGCCAGGCGATCGCGATCGAGGGCATGAACGTGCCCAAGGCCTACGCCTATATCCCGGTGCAGCGCTGAGGGCTGCCGCGGACTCCATGGTTCATCCTGCTCAGAGAGACTCGATGCCACGCAATGCATTCCTCAGCGGGAGCGGCTGCCATGGCAGGCTCAGTACAGGGCTTGATGCTGGGGTCAGGAAGGCAATTACCCGCTCGGGTCTGGTCCTGGCGGTCTGCCTGGCCCTCGTTGCCGCCATCCAGGCGGCGGACAACGGGCCCCGCCACCACGCCCAGGGCAGCTACGATCCAGCCACGGGCACCTATACCGTCGCCCCCGGCGACGACCTGGGGGCGATCGCCCTGCGCTTCGGCGCTTCCCTCAACGTCCTGGAGCAGCATAACGGCCTGAGCTCGTCCCAGATTCAGGTAGGGCAACAGCTCGAGGTGACGCCGGGGGTCGGGGTCGCCACCAAGACGGCGGCCCCGACGGCGGCTGAGCCCGA
>JBGSUY010000345.1:0-3498 GCA_041753195.1 Chromatiaceae bacterium | reverse complement strand
CCCGGGCCCTGGCCCGGGTGCGGACCTGGGTGGCGGAGACCGGGGTGCGCTGGGGGTTGGACTCGGCGATGCGACGGGAGCTCGAGCTCCCCGGCGAGGATGCCAACACCTGGGCCTTCGGGTTGCGCCGTCTCTTTCTCGGCTACGCCCTACCTCCACTCCAGCCGCCGCAAACCGCGCTCTACGGCGAGGTCCTGCCCTACCCGGACCTGGAAGGGCCGGAGGCCGAGGCCCTGGGCGGACTTCAGGCCTTTATCGATACCCTAGCCCGCTGGCGCGCGGACCTTCCCCGGCCCCGCCCGCCAGCGGAGTGGGCGGCGGACCTAAGCCGCTTGCTCGCCGATCTGCTGGACCCGGATGAGGAGGAGGAGGCCTTGCTGCAACCCCTGCGGGAGGCCCTGGAGGGCCTGAGCGCCAACGCACAGGCCGCGGGATTGAACGAACCCCTGGGGCTCGACATCCTGCGGGCCGAGGTGGCGGCTTGCCTCGATGGCACCGCCGCGGCCCAGCGCTTCCTCACCGGGCGCGTCACCTTTTGCAACATGGTCCCCCTGCGCAGCATCCCGGCGCGGGTGGTCTGTCTGCTGGGGCTGAACGGCACCGACTTCCCGCGCGACCAGCGCCCCACCGCCTTCGACCTGATGGCCGCCAGGCCCCGGCGGGGCGACCGCTCCCGCCGCGACGACGACCGCCACCTGTTTCTCGAGTCCCTGCTGTCGGCCCGGGAGCGGTTGCACCTATCCTATGTCGGCAACGACCAGCGGGACAATGCCGTCAGGGTTCCCTCGGTCCTGCTGGAGGAGCTGTTGGCCTACATCCAAGGTAGCTTTCGGTTTGTCGATGGCGCCGAGTTGATGAAGCGTCTGGTGGTGCGTCACCCATTGCAGCCCTTCTCCCGGCGCTATTTCGACGGCTCGGACCCGCGACTCTACAGCTACCGGGAAGACTGGTGCCGGGCCGCCCAGGCCCAACCCGAGAAGGGCTCCGACCTTTTCCTCACCGCCCCCCTGCCAGCGGCCGAGCCCGTTGGGGACAGGCCCGGGCTCGAGACCCTGGACCTGGACGACCTGATCCGCTTCCTCCGATCCCCGGCCCAGTGGTTCCTCACCCGGACCCTGGGTCTGCGGGGTCCGGACGAGGCGGACACCCTGGAGGAGACGGAGTCCTTCGTCCAGGACCGGCTCCAGTCCTGGCAGTTGAAGCAACGGCTCCTGGAGCATGCCGCCCCAGGGCGCGAGGCGGAGTGGGGCCCCGTGCTGAGGGGCGCCGGGATCCTGCCCCACGGACCCGCCGGGGACCTGATCCTGGAGCAGGCGGGCGTGGCGGTTGGGCGTTTCCGCGACCGACTCGCGCCCTATCTCGCGGACCCCTTGGAGCCCCTGGAGCTCGACCTGCCCATCGCCGGCCTGCGCCTGACCGGTTGGGTCTCCGGGCTCACCGGGTCCAGACTGGTCGCCTACCGGCTTGGCAGGCCGCGGGCGGAGGACCAGCTCGCACTCTGGGTACGCCATCTGGCGGTGAATTTGGCGGTGCCTGTCGGCGTCCCGCTCCGAAGCGTCCTGGTGACGGAGGAGGAGACCATTGCGCTCGCGCCCGTCGCGGACGGCAATGGACGGCTCGCGGACCTGGTGGGGCTCTTCCGCCAGGGCCAGACCGAGCCCCTGCCCCTGTTCCCCAAGACCTCCCTGGCCTATGCCGCCGGGGGCTGGGACGGCGCTGCCCGGACGGCCTGGGAAGGCGGCTTCGAGCGCGGCCCAGGGGAATCTGCCCAGCCCGCCATCCGCACCGCCTTCCGGGGCCGCGACGCCCTTGAGCCACCCTTCGAGGCCCTGGCGACCCAGGTCTTCGGACCCCTGCTCGCCGCCATGGTCGAGGGGGAGGCATCTTGAGCCGGGTCACGCAGGACCCCTTGGCCATCCCGCTCTCCGGCCTGCACTTGATCGAGGCCAGCGCCGGCACGGGCAAGACCTACGCCATCGCCCACCTGGTGCTGCGCCTGGTGCTGGAGACCGGACTGCGGCTGGAGCAGATCCTGGTCCTGACCTTCACCGAGGCGGCCACCGAGGAGCTGCGGGACCGCGTCAACCGCCGGCTGCGCCAGGCCCGGTCCCATTTTTCTGGGGAGTCCACGGAGGATGGCCTGCTGGCGAACTGGGTCGCCGATTTACCGGACCCGGTTTTGGCCTGCGCCCGCCTGGATGCCGCCCTGGCGGACCTGGACCAGGCGGCCATCTACACCATCCACGGCTTCTGTCGACGGGTGCTGCGGGACTTCGCCTTCGAGAGCGGCGCCCCCTTCGACGCGGAGCTGATCACCGACGAGCAGGACCTGCGGCGGACCGCCGCGGAGGACTTCTGGCGCCGGCGCATGGGGGCGGCGGATCTCGGCGAGGCCGTCTGGCTGCTGGGAGAGTTTCCCAAGGGCCCGGCGTCGCTCCTCGATTGTCTTGGTGGGCATCTCACGGCCGCCGCAACCGAGATCCTCGGCCCCGAGTCCGGTCGGGTGCGGGCAGGCCTGGAGCTGTTGCGGGAACTGCACCAACGCCTGGCCGACACCTGGCCCCGGGTGCGCGAGACGGTGGCCGAGCTGTTGAGGGACAGTCCGGCGCTCAAGCGCAACATCTACAGCACCGGCGCCATCGCCGAGGCGATCGGGGAGATGGATGCGCTCTGCGATGGTCCACCGGCCACCAACGAGCCCAAGCGTCTGAACCTGTTCACCCCCGACAAGCTCAAGGCGTCCACCAAGGCCAAGGCGACACCCCCCGAGCACCCCTTCTTCGACCTGTGCAGTGAGCTCAAGGCCCTCGACCTCCAGAGTCTGGCCCAGGCCCGCCGGGCGGGCCTGCTCGCCGAGGCCATCGCCTTCCTGCGCTCGGAGCTCGAACGGCGCAAGCGCGAGCGCCGGGTGCTCTATTTCGACGACCTGCTCACCCAGACCGCCCAGGCCCTGGCCGGACCCCGCGCCGAGGCGCTCGCGGCAGAGGTTCGGAAGGCCTATCCCGAGGCGCTGATCGACGAGTTCCAGGACACGGACGCCCTCCAATACCGCATCTTCAGCGCTATCTACGGAGACAGCTTAAAGAGCGGCGATCGGATCGGCCTCTATCTCATCGGGGACCCCAAGCAGGCCATCTACGGCTTCCGGGGGGCCGACATCTTCACCTACATCACCGCCCGGCGATGGGCCGAGAAGGAAGGCCCCATCCACGCCCTGGATACCAACCGGCGATCGGCGAGCGGACTCGTCGAGGCCATCAACCGGGTGTTCGGCCGGGTCCAGGCCCCCTTCATCTTCGAGCGGGACATCGCCTTCCAGCCGGTCAAGCCCGGCCCCGAGGCGGATCGGGAGCCCCTTTGCATCCAGGGTGAGAGGGCTGCGCCCCTGGTGTTCCGCTGGCTGCCCCTGACCGAGGCGAACGCCACCAAGAACGGCCGGCGCATCACAGCGGATGACGCCAGGGCCGCCGCTGTCACCGACTGCGCCCGCCAGATCGC
>JBGSUY010000344.1:0-7452 GCA_041753195.1 Chromatiaceae bacterium | reverse complement strand
GCGCGACCTGGACCGGCGGCTCGCGGAGCTGGGGGCGCGCCGCCTGCTCGAGCGGGTCGACGCGGACCTGGACTACCAGCCGATCTATGGGGGCTGGTCCCCGGCAGCCCTGGATCGGGTCGCGGCAGAGCTGGAGCCGCTGCCCTCGGGGGGCGGCCAGGTCCGCGACGCGGAGATAGTCCCACTGAGGGCGCACACCCAGGCGCGCCACGACCGGGACCACCCCTACCGCGCCAGGGTACTGAACAACCGCCCCCTCACCACCCCGGACGCGGTGGCCGAGGTCCGCCACCTAGTTCTAGGCCTGGACCCACGGGCCATGTCCTACGCCCCAGGCGATTCCATTGGAGTCCGGTTCAGAAACGACCCAGCCCTGGCCACCCGGGTCTTGGCGGCGACTGGGCTCGAAGGTGAGTCGGCGGTCACCCTGGGTGAGGAAAGCCTAGCCCTCGTCGATGCCCTCGCGACCCGCTTGGAGCTGACCCGTCTCCACCCCTCCTTGGTCTCCGCCTGGACTGGGCTCCGGGAGGATCCGTCCCTTGGCGCACTGGTCCGAGAGGGCGAGGCCCTGCGTGCCTACTGCCGGCAGCATCAGGTCATCGACCTGGTCACCCAATACCCGGCGAGGCCCCAGGCCCAGCAGCTCGCCGGACTGCTCCAGCCCATACAGCCGCGGCTCTATTCCATCGCCTCCGCCCCGGCGGAGTATGACGACGAGGTCCACCTGGCCGTCAGCGTCCTGCGCTACAGGGTGGACGGCCAGGACCGCCTCGGGGGTGCCTCGGGGTTCCTGGCGGAGCGCCTGGGGGAGGGGGATCCGCTCGACATCTACGTGGCGGAGAACCCGGCCTTCCGGCTTCCGGGGGACGGCGACACGCCCCTGATCCTGGTCGGCGCCGGCACCGGTGTCGCGCCCTTCCGGGCCTTCCTCCAGCAGCGCGCCGCCCAGGGGGACCGGGGGCGCAACTGGCTGGTGTTCGGCAACCGGCACTTCCGCCGGGACTTCCTCTACCAGACCGACTGGCTGCGCCTGCGCAAGGCCGGTGTGCTGAATCGTTTCAGTCCGGCCTTCTCCCGGGACCAGGTCCCTGGGGGTCAGAGACGGCTCTATGTTCAGGATCGCCTGAGGGCCGAAGGGGCCGAGCTCTGGCGCTGGCTCGCCGAGGGGGCGCGGATCTATTGCTGCGGCTGCCCGGCCATGGAGTCCGCGGTGCGGGAGACCCTGGCCGCCGTGGCTTTTGACCAAGGGGGGCTGAGCGGGGATGCCGCCCTGGAGTTCGTCGAGAACCTGCGCCGTGATGGGCGCTACCTGCGAGACACCTACTGAGAGGAACTGGCCGATGGACGCGCGAGTCAACGAGAACGAGCTGATCAAGGCCCAGAGCCACCTGCTGCGCGGGACGCTGCGGGAGAGTCTGGCCGACGAGCTGACCGGGGCCCTGGCCCCGGCGGACGCCCAGATCGGCTCGTTCCACGGCGTCTACGAGCAGGTCGACCGGGTCCACCGCGAGGGACGCGCGGGGCGGTTCCTGGAGCCCCCGTACGAGCTGATGCTGCGGGCGCGCCTGCCGGGCGGGGTCTGCACCCCCGAGCAGTGGCTCGCCATCGACGCCGTGGGTCGGGAGCTGGGCAACGGGACCATCCGCCTAACCACCCGCCAGACCTTCCAGCTCCACGGTGTACTGAAGCACCACCTGAAACCCCTGATCCAGCGGATCAATCGGGTCATGATCGACTCCATCGGCGGCTGCGGTGACGTGAACCGCAATGTGCTGTGCAACCCCAACCCGGTGGAGTCCGCGCTGCACGCACAGGTCCACGGCTGGGCCAGGCGGATCAGCGAGCAACTGCTCCCGCGCACCCGGGCCTACCACGAGATCTGGCTGGAAGAGGAGCCCGTCGCGGGGGGCGAGCCGGAGTCCGAGCCCCTCTACGGCGAGACCTATCTGCCACGCAAGTTCAAGACCGCGGTGGCCGTGCCACCGCGCAACGACGTCGACGTCTACACCAACGACCTGGGCTTCGTCGCCATCACCGAAGGTGACCGGCTCCTTGGGTTCAATGTGCTCGCCGGGGGCGGCATGGGTACCACCCATGGCGACCGGAGCACCTACCCGCGCCTTGCGGACGAGCTCGGGTTCGTCCCGCCCGAGTCGGTGCTCGTGGTGGCGGAGGCGGTGGTCAGCACCCAGCGGGACCTGGGCAACCGCATCAGCCGCCGGCACGCCCGGCTCAAGTACACCATTGAGCGGGTGGGTCTCGCTGCCTTCAAGGCCGAGGTGGAGCAGCGGGCGGGCCTGACATTCGGTCCTGTTCGGCCGGTCGCCTTCACCGATCAGGGGGACCGTTACGGCTGGGTGCGCGGGACCGACGGGCACTGGCACCTGACCCTCTATATCGAGAACGGGCGGGTGGCGGACCGGCCCGGCGCCGCCCTGATGACGGGCTTGAGGGAGATCGCACGGGTCCATCAGGGGGACTTCCGGATCACCCCCAACCAGAACCTGATCGTGGCCGGCGTCCCTGAGAATCAGCGGGGCCAGATCGAGGCCATCGCCCGCGCGCATGGGTTGCTCGCCGACGGCCGTACCCCCATCCGGCTGGGCGCCATCGCCTGCGTGGCACTGCCCACCTGCCCCCAGGCCATGGCGGAGTCGGAGCGCTACTTTCCGGACCTGCTGACCAAGATCGAGCGGCTCGCCGTCGACCATGGGGTTGGCGATGTGCCGATGGTCATGCGCATGACCGGCTGCCCCAACGGCTGTGCCCGGCCCTTCGTCGCCGAGGTCGGTCTGGTGGGCAAGGGACCCGGCCGCTACAACCTGATGCTCGGGGGCGACGGCAAGGGTTCAAGGCTCAACCGGCTCTGCGGGGAGAACCTGAGCGAGCCCGAGATCCTCGCCGCCCTCGATGGGCTCTTCCAGCGCTTCGCGGCGGAGCGGCAGGACGGCGAGGGGCTTGGCAATTTCAGCATCCGCGCCGGCCTGGTGAGGCCAGTGCTGAACCCGGTGGAGGACTTCCATGACCCCGTCTGACCTGACCCTTGACCTTCCCCCCGACGATGCCGATGCACTCAGCGCCAACGCCCAGCTGGAGGGGTTGGATGCCGCGGGGCGCATCGACTGGGCCCTCCAGAACCTCCCCGGGCGCCACCTGCTGAGCTCGAGCTTCGGCATCCAGGGGGCCCTGATGCTGCACCTGGTCACCCGGGCGGCGCCCGAGATTCCGGTCGTCCTGGTGGACACTGGGCACCTGTTCCCGGAGACCTACCGCTTCATCGATGAGCTCGCGGAGCGTCTGCGGCTCAACCTGCACGTCTATCGCGCAGCCGCCGCCTCCCCGGCCTGGCAGGAGGCCCGTCACGGCCGATTGTGGGAGCAGGGCTATGTCTCGGTGGGCGACACCCACAGCACCCGCCCCCTGGAGCCCGGTATGCGGGAGCAGGACACCCGTTACTTCGGGCTCAAGCGCGAGTGCGGGCTGCACGACTAGAGGGTCAATCAGGCCGTTGCGGGGCGCCAGGACCCTCGGAATTATACGAAAGGGTCAATTCTCCCGACCAGCGCGGGCCTCCAGCGAGCGGTTTGTCTGCCTCCGGGGGGTACAATTTTCCCGCGGTCGGAATCCGCCTGCGCGTGCCCCGATCCATCGCCGTTCGATCCATCTTTCAAACCTTAGGAGCCATTTTCATGGGCAACAACGTCGTCTGGCACAGTCACCCAGTAGATCAGGATACCCGCGCGGTGCAGAAGTCCCAGCGGCCCCTGGTCATCTGGTTTACCGGACTCAGCGCTTCCGGCAAGTCCACCATCGCCGGGGCGCTGGAGCAGATCCTGACGCTTCAGGGCTATCACACCTACCTCCTGGACGGGGACAACGTCCGCCACGGCCTGTGCAAGGACCTGGGGTTCAGCGACGCGGACCGCACCGAGAATATCCGCCGGATCGGTGAGGTCGCCCGGCTGATGGCGGATGCGGGACTCATCGTCCTGACCGCCTTCATCTCACCCTTTAGGGCGGATCGCCAGATCGCGCGTGACATCCTGCCTGAGGGCCAGTTCGTCGAGGTCTTCGTGGACACGCCCATCGACGTCTGCCGCAGCCGCGACCCCAAGGGACTCTACGCCCGGGCGGATCGGGGCGAGATCAAGCAGTTCACCGGCGTGGACAGCCCCTACGAGCCGCCGGAGTTCCCGGAGGTCCACATCCATTCGGACCGGCTTTCGGTCGCGGAATCGGTCAACCATTTGCTCGCCCACCTGCATCAGGTCGGTGCCCTGCACGCGGGCTACGAGCCCCTCGCCGTGGGCGCGTGAGGTCGGCGGAACGCTCCGGGACCGGACGAAAAGGGCCGGTCCAGGGCTGGCGCCGGGTGGGTCAGTCGGTCAGCCCAGGGCGGCCGACATTGCCCGGCGCCAAGCGGCCAGGATGCGCTCGATGGTCTGGTCGACCTTTGGGCTGACCGCGCGGCGGGCGGGATCCGCCATCACCCAGTCGACCGACTCCCGCACCCCTTCATGGAATGGGACTGTCGTGCGGAATCCTGGGACCAGGCGCTTGAGCTTGGAGCAGTCGAAGAGGGCGCTGTAGGCCTTGTCGCCCAACAGGCGCTCGCCCATCTCCGGATCCACCGCGGCGATGAACTCCGATGGGACGTGGACGATCCGCGGCTCCACCCCCAGGGCCCGGGCCACGGTGCGATGGATCGCGTCCCAGGTCAGGGCATCCTCCCCCATGATCTGCACCGCCTCCCCCAGCGCCGCCGGATGGCCCAGGAGCCCCACCAGACCGGCCGCGAAGTCCCGCGCATGGGTGAGGGTCCAGAGGGACTGGCCGTCTCCATGGACGACGATCTCCTTGGCCGCCAGCAGGCGCGCGGGGACGGTGAAGTCCGAGGAGCCGAAGGACGTCGGCAGCCAGCCGCGCCCATAGGTGTGAGACGGGCGGACGATGGTGTAGGGGAGCCCCCGCTCGCGAGCCTCCGACTCTAGCAGCCGCTCGCAGGCGATCTTGGCCCGGGAGTAGCTCCAGAAGGGATTCCCAAGCGGCGTCCCCTCCGTGATGACGTGCTGGATCGGCGGCTTGCGATAGGCCGATGCGGTGCTGACGAAGACATATTGTTCCGTCCGGTCGCCGAACAGTGCCAGGTTTGGGGCCAACTGCTCCGGCGTGTAGGAGATGAAGTCCACCACCGCCCCGAAGCGCAGGTCCCCCAGCGCCGACCGCGCCGAGCCGGCGTCGCGGAGGTCTGCCTTCAGAGTAACCACTCCCGGCGCGGCTTGATCGGGTCTTGAGCCCCGGTTCAGATTGAAGACCTCGAGCCCTGCATCCAGGGCCGCGACCGAGCAGGCATAGGAGAGATTGCCGGTACCGCCGATGACAAGGACGCGCATCGAAGACCTCTGTGCGGCCTGAGCCGCGTTTGAATCGATCAGGGTGGGGCTTTGCATCCTCGTATAGCTGATTGAAGGCAATGCGGGGAAGCGGATATCCGACGGGCTTGCCGGGGGAGCGGCAGTCTGAGGGGGCGTGCGGCGAAACTTCGGGGCGCGGCGGTCGGGTTGGAAGCGAATGCTCGAGGGTGCACCCTGCACCCCGCGGTCACCGCACGGCCATGATCAAGAGGATCACCAGCAGGACGACGGCGCCGAGCGGCAGCAGCGCGGCCTGCCAGTCGCCCTTCTCAGCCTTGCGGCCGCTTTCCTGCCACTGCTTGTAGGCGGGCCACATGCGAAAGAGCAGCAGGACCATGATGGCGCCCAGGGCGATCTTCAGAAAGAGCTCCATCGATCGATCTCCTCTCGAGGGTTCGGGTTCTCCAAAGAAAAACCCCGGCGCAGGGCCGGGGTCAAGCTTGTCTGGCTTGGGCTCAGGTCATTCGTCGCCCATGATCCCGAGCAACTGCAGCAGGCTGATGAAGACGTTGAAGATGCTGAGATAGATGCCGTAGGTCGCCATGATGTAGTTGTCCTCTTCCCCGCGGGCGATGCGGCTGGTATCGAAGAGGATGAAGGCGCTCATCAGGAGGATCACGGCCGCCGAGATGGCGAGCGACAGGGCCGGGATGCTGAAGAATAGATTGGCCACGATGGCGATCAGGACCACCATCATCCCGGCGAAGATGAAGCCGCCGAGGAAGCTGAAATCCCGCTTGCTGGTCAGGGCGTAGCCGGACAGCCCTAGGAAGATCAGCGCGGTGCCGCCGAAGGCGACCGCCACCGTTTGCGGCCCGTTGGGCAGGGCCAGGTACATGCTGAGCAGGGAGCCCAGGCCGAGCCCGAGGAGACCGGTTATGGCAAAGATGACGCCGATGCCGTTGGCCGAGTTGGCAGTCTTGGGCAGCACGAAGATGCCCAGGACCATGGAGACCACCACTGCGGCCAGATAGGTCCAGCTCGGCAGCTCCAGGGCGATGGAGAGCATGGCGGTGAGGGCACTGAAGCCCAGGGTGGCCGCCAACAGTAGATAGGTGTTCTTCAGGACCTTGTTGGTGGCGACGGCCTGTTGGACGCCGCGGGTCAAGGTGTAATCGATATTGGCCATTTCCAGTTTCACTCCTCTGATCTAGGTTCGAGTCGAACACCCCGGATTTCCGTCAGGTTTCGGCCATTGTGACCGGAGCCTGGTGGGTGAGTTCCGGGGGAGGATACCGAAGGCCGCTCCTGAGGAGAACCATTGCCTTGGGGGGAGGCGCGCCCATCGGTTATCCTGATGACCCGCAGATTGGGTCTGCCCCTTGGCTTACAAGCAACCGGGGGGCCGTCCTGCACCACCCAGGAGAGGTGGCTGAGCGGCTTAAAGCGGCGGTCTTGAAAACCGTTGAGGAGCAATCCTCCGGGGGTTCGAATCCCTCCCTCTCCGCCAAATCAAAAGGTTAGGCCAGGGTTACCCCGGACGCTTTCCCGTCCGGCCAGCCAGTGCGTGGCTGCCGCTACAGCGGACGCGTCGTACCGGGGCTGAGATGAGGGTCCCACCGACCCGGTGGCACGCCGGTGGAGCCGGGCCGAGAGCTCGGATTTTTCGATCCCTCATCGGCAGGAATTCGATGGGTTGGGTTGTCGGTGGGCCTTTTCCGGGGCGCGTCACCCGCCCGTACCGGTGTTCAGCGAGGCCCCGCGGTGAGACTAAACTCATGGGGGCGAACTGCGAGCGTTCTGCCAAGCGAGGGCCGCCCGTGATCAAGGTGCTCATCGTCGACGACCACGCCCTGTTTCGGGCCGGGATCCACCGCATCCTCGTGGATCAGGACCTCATCGAGGTGGTAGGGGAGGCCGAGAGCGGGGAGGACGCCCTGCGGTTGGCTCCGAAGCTCGCGCCGGACGTCATCCTGATGGACCTCAACATGCCCGGCGGCATGGGGGGGATCGAGGCGACGCGGCGGCTCGGGCGCGTGGCGCCGGCGAGCCGGGTGATCGCGCTGACGGTGCTGGGGGACGATCCTTTCCCCGACCA
>JBGSUY010000343.1:0-2861 GCA_041753195.1 Chromatiaceae bacterium | reverse complement strand
CCTGCTGGCGGCGCGCATCCGGCGCGTCCTGGCGATCGGACGGGCCTTCGGCTACTCGGCGCTGGTTCTCGGCGCCTGGGGCTGCGGGGCCTTCAACAATGATCCCGAACGCACCGCGCGGGACTTCAAAACCGCGCTTAGGGAGCAGGCCGGGGGCTTCGCCGAGGTCGTCTTCGCCATCTCGGACTGGTCGCCCGAGCGGCGCTATCTGGGGCCGTTTCGGGATCTGTTGGCCGGTGGTTCCCGGCGGGGCGGCGGCACCGAAGGGTGTTGTTTCCAGCATTATTTCGTGGCGAACTTCTAACAATCGCCCAGCTCCCCATAGGCAAGTTTTCTCGCGCTGCGACACTGTCGAAGAGGTAGTGTCCCGATGGGAAATTGACCCACTGCAAAGGGGCGAGGCCTGACCCTCAACGTCCGCAATGCGGCGGAAGCAGCCGCTGGTCGTTCCGCTCAGCAGCGACCGGAACACGCGCTGAGCGGACGCCGAAGACTGCTTGCTCCAGCCGAGGCGACAGTTCCACAGCAGTTCGGGCGAAATCGAGCTGGCCGAGCAACGATTGGAGTAAGCTCAGCAGGGGGCGGCCGCATCCGTCCACCTTTTGGCAGCTTACAAACACCAGGAGATAGAGAATGAAAACCACCCGCTGGGGAATTTCCGCTCGACGAGGTGCACTGAAATGAAGACTTCACGAATGCTCGTGAAGCGATCTGTTCGCAGCGCGTCCGCGATGGCGTTGTTCATGATCGTTTCATTGGGGACATCCATGGGTGCGAGTGCCGATGAGGCAGATGCCAAGCGGCTACTCAAAGCCATGTCCGATTACTTGGTGGCACAGCAGGCCATCTCATTCGAGTACGACGCCACCCTCGAGGCCATCACCAAGGACGGACAGAAACTCGCGCTGGCAAGCTCGGGCACGCTCATACTCAATCGGCCCGACAAGATCCGCGCCACGCGCTCCAGCGGGTTTGCGGATGTCGAGATGTCCTTTGATGGGAAGACGCTGACTGTGCTGGGCAAAAACCTGAACATCTATGCGCAGCAGGACGTGCCTGGCACGGTCGACAATCTGGTCGATGAGTTGCGGAAGCACAACCGGCCTCTCCCTGCTGCGGATTTGCTGTTGATGGACCCCTACGAGGTGTTGATGCAGGACGTCGTCGACGTCAAGGACCTTGGTAGCGGCGTGATCGGCGGCGTCGAATGCGATTACCTTGCGTTTCGGGCAAAGGAAGTCGATTGGCAGATCTGGATTGCTCAAGGAGAGCGCCCCTATCCGTGCCGATACGTCATCACCTCCAAATTCATGAAAGGGGAACCTCAGTACAGCATTCAAATCAGAGACTGGAAGGCTGGCGCCGAGGTTGCCGCAACTGATTTCAGCTTCAAGAACCCGACGGATGCCAGGAAGGTGGACCTGAAGAACGTTGCAGATGAATTACCGGAACATTTCAAGATAGGAGAAGCTCAATGAAGGTGTCACAACGAATTGGTGTCATGCTGATTGCCGGGATCACCGTGATTGGCGGCGCTGAACTTGGGGAGCGGCTTTCGCTCCCCGGTTTTCACAGTTTTATTCCGACGGCCGAAGCCAGAGTCGGGCGTCCACTCACGCCAGTGAGCGTTGCCGGGGTGGGGCGTCGCACGGTACGGCGTTGCGCGGCAGGTGTTTACAACTGTTAGTCCTTCCGGGCCCCAACCTTTGACCAGCTTGCTTGGGGAGGCAAGCGCTGCCGCCGGTTCGGTTCAGGCGACAGCAGGCGGACGCCTCTCCGGGCAAGATCTGGTTCATCAGCTTCCGAACGTCGGCCCACTGCAACCCTAGACCGAGTGGGCGTGGCGGTCTGGCAAGGCCGCGCTGGTGGAAATGATTGGACCCTGTAGCGCGAGACATTCGCAAAACCGTGTCTCAGGGAGAGCAAGAACATGCCGTGGATAACGGCAAAACTCCAGGCCAACCAGGGGTAGGCTAAATATCGGGTCTCGGGTGATTGAATTTCCTATCCGTTATCCGTTGTGTTCCTCCAGGATCGCGACGCTGAGCAGGCCGCTCTCGATCTGCGCGCGCATATGGTGCACGGGCGCTGCGACGCCGGCGTAGGGGTCGTCGCGGAGGAATCGCGCAGCCTCGTCCAGGGCCGTTTCCAAGCTGGACCGTAACTCCGCCTCCAGCGCCGGTTTGTTCTTCTCGTGCTCCATCGCCTGCCAGCCGGAGACGCCGACCGAGACGAGGATGCCGCCGATCCCTCCCAGCGCTAGTCCGGCCACCGTGGCGCCGCCTTGGAGCGCGAGCCGGCCGGCAAGCTTGTCGGCGCTCGAGCGTGCGAAGGGGTAGAGGCGGTCACGGACGATCCCGGAGCTAAGCCCATCCTCGTCCGGCCCGATCTGTCTCAGGAGCGCGGCGTAGGCGGGGATGCTGACCGGGTCGTCGGCCGTGAGGATCTGGGCAAGCGAGGCGCGCTGCGGAGCGGGGGCGGCGAGCTCGATCACAGCGATCCGCTCCAGCCGCTGGCGGAAGCCGTCTTCTGCCAGGCGATAGCGATCCGGCAGGTCCCGCAGCTCGGTCGCGAGGGACCGGACGAACACGGCCGCGGCGCGCTCGCGAATCTTCTGGGGGTCGGCCTCCTCGGAGACCGGCTGCAGCACCCGTTTGTCGTATTGCTCCTGCAGGTACTCGGCGAGTCGATCCGCCGCCTTGCGCTCGCCCTCGGCGGAGTCGAGGCCATACCAGCCGACCTTGAGGGCGAGCCACTGCTGGGTGCCGTAGCTGGTGTACCAGGGGATGAACGCCTCCTCGGTCTGCCGGCCCACGCGCGCCATCCAGGCACCGAGCGCGGCGTAGGCATAGCGCTCGGCC
>JBGSUY010000342.1:0-6794 GCA_041753195.1 Chromatiaceae bacterium | reverse complement strand
CGCCACGCGGCGATCGCCTCCTGCTTGTCGGCCCCGGTGATCAGGATCAGCATCTCCCGGCAGGCGGCCAGGGCCGTCGGGGTCAGGGAAACCCGCTCCGGCGGGGGCTTGGGTGAGCCATGCACCGGGATGGCCAAGGGTCCCGCTGGCACCGGGTGCCCCGGGAATAGGCTCGCGGTGTGCCCGTCCTCCCCCATGCCGAGCAGCACCAGGTCGAAGGGGAGCCAGGGCGCGATCGTCGAGGCATAGGCCGCGGCCGCCGCTTCACTCCCCAGCTCCGCCGGGATCCAGTGAACATTGCCGGCTGGGATCGGGACCCGATCGAGGAAGGCATGGGCGGCCGCGAAGCTGTTGCGCCCGGGATCCGAGGGGGGTAAGCACCGCTCGTCACCCAAAAAGATGTGCCAGCGATCCCACTCTGCCTCCTGACCGACGAGTAGAGTGTAGGCGGCGAGGGGGGTGCGTCCGCCCGCGAGGACCAACTCGAATCGTCCCCGGGCGGAGATGGCGGCCGCGGCCGCCGCCCGGATCCGGCGAGCGGTCTCGGCGGCGACGGCATCGGCGCTCGGGAAGCAGCTGACCGGGATCGAGCGATTCGGCATGGTCCGCCTGACCCTCCCTCTCTAGACTCTCGACGATGTTCCGGGCAAGGGCCCAACAACTGGCGTGAAGCTCATGGACCCAATGAAAATCCTGTTGGTCGACGACTCCAAGTCAGCCCGCTACGCCCTGCGGCTCCAACTCCAGCGCCACGGGGTGGAGGTGGACACGGCGGACTCCGCTGAATCCGCCTTCGAGCTGCTCAAGGGTGAGCTGCCGGACGCCATCCTGATGGACCACATGATGCCGGGGCTCAATGGATTCGAGGCCCTGGAGGTCATCCGCGAGGATCCACGGACCGCCCATCTGCCGGTGGTCATGTGCACCTCGCACGAGGACTCGGAGTTTGCGGCGACCGCCCAGCGCAAGGGCGTGGTGGGCATTCTACCCAAGTCCGGCGCCCCGGAGAAACTTCCAGGGATCCTCGCCAAGCTCCGGGATACCATCAAGGTCCCGTCCGTTGTCCGCACGGACGCCGCCACCGCGGCGCCGATTCAACCGCCCACTCCGAGTCCCAGGCCCCAGGATTCTCCGGCGCCGCAGGCCGTCGACGAGGCGCAGATCCTGGCCCGGCTCGATGAGCGGATCGCGACCCGTATCACAAGCCTGCTGGACGACCTGCGACGGGACCTGAGCGAGCGCCTGACGGCCGAGATCTACCGCCAGGTCGACGCGCGTCTGGCGACCGAGCGCCATGCATTCGATCGGCGCCTCGAGGAGCACCGAGGGGCCTTCGAGGACCACATAGCGGGGCAGCGCCGCGCGCTCGAGGAACGTTTCGAAAGCCTCAGTCGCTCCCGAGAGTCCTCCGCAACGCAGACCGGACAGGTCGAGCTCCATGCCCTGGCGGAGCGTCTGAGCAAGGAGACATTGCCGAGCCTCGTGAAGGTCGAGATCGAGGCCGAGCGCGGCCAAATTATGGACCTGGTGGAGCAGTATCTGCGGGAGTTCGGGCCCCGCCTCCAGGAGGGCAGGGATCGGGATGCGGAGCGGCTGGCCTCGATGGACGACGCCATCGCCAGCAAGGCGGCCGAGGTCGCCCGTCGGGAGGCTCAAGGGGCCGTCGAGGCCGCCCTGAGTCGCGGCCGGCAACCGATCGATCAACCGGTCCATTCTGTCCACTCGGGCATGGCCGGGGTCTACCTGGGGATCCTCGCCGCCGCTCTCGCCGGCATTGGCGCCGCCGCCGCGGTCTATGTCCTGGTGAGCTGAGAGGTTGTGAAGAAACCGTAGCGAGCAGCGTCGAGCGCAAGAAGCCGCGCAGTGAGCGACGAGACATATCAAGTCGATAGGCGAGGAGCGAACGAGCACGCGACGCCGCGATCGGGGGGCGCAGTAGGTTTATTCACAAGCTCTGAGGGCGCCCCGCCCGTTTCCCGCGGCTAAGGTGCAAAGACCGCGAGGGCCAACCGCCGCTGGCACCGCTTGACGCCCCCGTGCGCTTGCATCGACACTGCCCCGGCGGATCGCGGGAGAGTCCCAGGAGCCCCAACGCCCGCCGACGCGAGTGGCCCGGGACCCGTCCCGGCGCCTGGTCGCAGACACCGGCCGCACCCAAACCCAAGAGGAGGTATCAACCGTGGCACAGACCATGTCTGAGATTCTCAACCCGGGCACCATCACCCATGACCCGGAGTTTCCCCAGGCCCCCGGCGACTGGACGCGCGCCGCGGGGGAGGCCGCCGCCCAGGCCGACGGCATCCAGCTGACGGATGATCATTGGGGAGCGATTCGAGCCCTCCAGGGCTATTTCGCCAGCCATGAGCGACCCAATGTGCGGGAGCTCCACGACGCCCTCGACGAGGCCTTCCACTCGAAGGGGGGGCTCAAGTACCTCTACGGCCTCTTCCCCGGGGGTCCGGTCGCCCAGGGCTGCCGATTCGCGGGGCTCCAGGCGCCTTCCGGCGCTGCTGATAAATCGTTCGGCAGCGTGCAATAGGCCCGGGCGGAGCCTGGCGCTGGGTTTCGGCCGAGGTCCCGGCGCCCAGCCATCCAACGGCCGGCATCCGCCGGCCGTTGTGTTTTTGGCCCCAGTACCTGGCGTAGGGTCCCACCGGATTTATCCTGTACTTCAGTCTGACTCCATTGAAAGGCCGAGTCAGTCACCACCGATCCGGCAGCACAAGGTCTGTGAAGGCGCATGAATTATGGGTTGGATGTCGCTGACTGAAAATGCTATTTTACCGACGGAGGGTCTTGCATTCATCCCCCGTACAGCCTATCCTTTTTGATCAATAGGGCGAGATGGTCTCGGCGTGCCTGAGCGTGGAGGGCGCGCACTTCGGGTCAGGGGCGGCCGCGCGGGGAGCCAGCACCCCGCCGTCGAACCCTTGGGGGCGAGCGCAGTGCGACACGAATCGGGGGGACCCAACATGACCAGTCACCAGCAAGGCTCCGATCTCTTGACACGGATCGACGCACCTCTGTGCCTCGATCGCCGAGGCTTCCTCGGGAGCCTCGCGGCCCTGTCCGCCGGCCTCCTGCTCGGCAACCCGGGTCCAGCGGAGGCCAAGGACGACGACTCGCTGCAGGTTCAGGTGCTGGAGCTTCTAAGGCGGCTGCGTCGCCAAGGTCTGATCGGCGATGGCGAGCGGTACTCCTGGGGCGTTTACGACTTCACGTCCAAGAGAACCCTGGTCTCCATCAACGCGGACAACCAGCGCCAGGCCGCCAGCATGATCAAGCCGTTCGTGGCCCAGGCCTATTTCTTCCAAGTGAAGCAATCCCGCGGCCGGGTGCGCTACACGGGCGAGGTGCGCGGCACCATGGAACGGATGATCCGCAAAAGCAGCAACACGGCCACCAACCAGATCATGGAGATGGTCAGCAGGAATCAGAGCGGCCGGGGGCCCAAGGATGTGGAGGCGGTGCTGAAGTCCAACGCCCCCAAGATCTTCCAGCAGACCCGTATCGTTGAGACCATTCCGGCGGGCGGCAAGACCTACCGCAACCTGGCGTCCGCCCAGGACTACAACCGATTCCTGGTGGCCCTCTGGAACGATCAACTTCCCTACAGCGAGGAGCTGCGCTCGATCATGGCGCTGCCCAAGCGGGACCGGATCGTCCATGGGGTGGACGTCATCCCGGACTCGGTGCGGGTCTATGAAAAGACGGGCTCCACCGCACGCCTGTGCGGCGACATGGGGATCATCGAGGCCTGGGGCCGCAACGGGCGACGCTACCCCTACACCTTCGTCGGCATCATAGAGCGTCCCACCAGCGCCAAGAACTACGGAACCTGGATCACCAAGCGCAGCAACGCCATACGCGCCGTTTCCGGCGCGGTCTACCTGGACATGAAAGAGCGGTATCGCTTGGTCTAAAGGCCGGCATTCCCGGCCACGCCGCACGTACGGGGGGCCGCATAGGTCCCCGCGGGCTTCTCGGCCCGCCGATCGATCCGGGCCCTATGCCGGTCACGCCCCGCCCCACTCGGGCACCTGCCCTAAGCCAGCCCCACTCCACCGCCCACCCGTTCCACCAGCTTTTGCCGCGGCACCTGCTCCTGCCGCGGAGGACCCATCACGGGTCTGGTTCCCGTCCCGGTCCCACCAAGCTCAACGGCCAAACCACCCCGGCAACCGGGCAGGGCCTAAGACCACCCTTGGCGCACTCCCTTCGCCGCGAAACATAGCTCTTATTCTATGGGTTACATCGAAAACAAGAATTTTTATATATGCGTTCCTGAACCTACGCTTGTGCCCATGCTGAAGGTCCACTCCCCTGCCGTCGCGGGGAGCCGACCCGAAACTTGAGCACCTCGCGGTGACGCGGGGAAATCAGAGTCCCAGAGCCCTTAGACCTTCACGGCTTCGGCAGGCGAAGCAGACCCCGACCAGACCACAGGAGCTGAGCATGAGCGTAAAGACCTACGACGCTGGCGTGAAAGAGTACCGCCAGATGTACTGGACACCGGACTATGTCCCCTTGGACACGGACCTTCTGGCCTGCTTCAAGGTCACGGGCCAGCCGGGCGTACCCCGGGAGGAGGTGGCCGCGGCGGTGGCGGCGGAGTCCTCAACCGGAACCTGGTCGACCGTGTGGTCGGAGCTCCTAACGGACCTGGAATTCTACAAGGGCCGTGCCTACCGGATCGAGGACGTGCCAGGGGACAAGGAGTCCTTCTACGCCTTCGTCGCCTATCCCATCGATCTCTTCGAGGAGGGCTCAGTGGTTAACGTGCTCACCTCGTTGGTGGGCAACGTCTTCGGCTTCAAGGCCCTGCGTCACCTGCGCCTCGAGGACATCCGCTTCCCCATCGCCTATGTGAAGACCTGCATGGGTCCCCCGAACGGCATCCAGGTGGAGCGGGACAAGCTCAACAAGTACGGCCGGCCCCTGCTCGGCTGCACCATCAAGCCCAAGCTGGGACTCTCCGCTAAGAACTACGGCCGGGCCGTCTACGAGTGCCTGCGCGGCGGTCTCGACCTGACCAAAGACGATGAGAACGTCAACTCCCAGCCCTTCATGCGCTGGCAGAACCGCTTCGAGTTCGTGGCCGAGGCGGTGCTGGCCGCCCAGGCCGAGACCGGCGAGCGCAAGGGCCACTATCTCAACGTCACCGCCCCGGACCCAGAGCAGATGTACGAGCGGGCCGAGTTCGCCAAGGAGCTCGGCATGCCCATCATCATGCACGACTTCCTGACCGGTGGTTTCACCGCAAATACGGGCCTCGCCAAGTGGTGCCGGAAGAACGGTCTGCTGCTCCACATCCACCGCGCCATGCACGCGGTCATCGACCGCCACCCCAAGCACGGGATCCACTTCCGCGTCCTGGCCAAGTGTCTGCGCCTCTCCGGCGGCGACCACCTGCACACCGGCACCGTGGTGGGCAAGCTGGAAGGCGACCGCGCCTCGACCCTGGGCTTCGTCGACCTGCTGCGTGAGTCCTTCATCCCCGAGGATCGGGCCCGCGGCATCTTCTTCGACCAGGATTGGGGCTCCATGCCTGGCGTCTTCGCGGTCGCCTCCGGCGGCATCCATGTGTGGCACATGCCCGCCCTGGTGACCATCTTCGGCGACGACTCCTGCCTACAGTTCGGCGGCGGCACCCAGGGTCACCCCTGGGGCAACGCGGCCGGCGCGGCGGCCAACCGGGTGGCCCTGGAGGCATGCGTCAAGGCTCGCAACCAGGGCCGGGAGTTGGAGCGGGAGTCCCGCGAGATCCTCACCGACGCGGCGCGTCACAGCCCCGAGCTGGCCATCGCCATGGAGACCTGGAAGGAGATCAAGTTCGAGTTCGATACGGTCGACAAGCTCGACGCCGCCTGATCGCGACCATCCAAGGCAAAAAGACCCTCGGCCGCGGCCGAGGGCACCTCCACAGTCTTAACGAACAAAGGATACCGACACCATGCCACTACAGAGCACCACCGGCGACTATCAGACTCAGCACACCCTGGAGACCTTCGGCTTCCTCCCGGCCCTGACCCAGGACGAGGTCTACGACCAGATCGCCTACATCATGGGCCAGGGCTGGACGCCGGCCATCGAGCACGTCCACCCCAGCCAGTCCATGAAGCACTACTGGCCCATGTGGAAGCTCCCCTTCTTCGGCGTCCAGGACCTGGAAACCGTGGTCGCGGAGCTGGAGGCCTGCCATCGGACCTACCCCGACCATCACGTGCGCCTACTGGGCTACGACAACTACACCCAGAGCCAGGGTTGCGCCTTCGTGGTCTACGAGGGCCGCGGCTGAGGCCACACCGGGGGCCAAGGGGGCCGAGCATGCACTTCTCGACCTACGCCCTGTTCCAGCCACTGACGGGGTCCGCCCGAGCAGCGGCGAGGTCCCCGATCAGCGGCCTCGGCAGACCGGGCGGTCCGAGCAAACGCCAGCGCGAACTGAATCGATGGGAAACATCATGAAAGAGACAGCAAAGACCCAATCGAGCGCACGGGAAGCCTCACTCGCCCGGCGTCGTGCCCTGTCGACCCGCGGAAAGGGGTCGGCTTCCGCCTCCCCGGTCCCGAGCCGGCCGATGCGCGAGACGGGCAGCACCCCCCAAATCCAGCGGGCCGCCGTTCGGACGCGCCCCGAGCCTCGGATTGCGGCGCAACCACTCACCGCAAGCGTCCCCGCGACTCGCGGAACGCAGGCGACACGCCCGGTCAGTACCACCCGGGCAGTTGTGAAGACCCAGGCCCCTGGACGCTCTTTGGCCCGCGCCCGGCGCGCCGCCCTGTCCCAGGCG
>JBGSUY010000341.1:0-2678 GCA_041753195.1 Chromatiaceae bacterium | reverse complement strand
GTCACCCGCCTCGTCATCGACCTCGCCCAGGGCGGCGGCCGCCCGCTCGGCGAGACGCTGGCGGCGACGCTCCTGGACGGTTCGGATCCGCGCGATCTGGTGCTCGGACAGGCGCCGCCGCGGCATGGACCGAGGGCTCGGCTCATTGATCCGGCATCAGGCGGTAATACTCTCGGTTGAGGTAGCCGGTGACCCCCGCGATATCCTCGTCGAACCAGCGCAGTCCGAGGGCGGTTTCGCAGCGGCGGACTTGGCGCCCCAGGCCATCATAGGAGGTCACCTTGCGGTCGGGCCGGGTGTAGATGTCCGTTCCGTGGCACTTCACGCAGTTCTTCTCGTGGAGCGCATGGGCATCGGCGGCCTCATCGCCGGCGTGGGTGGCACTGATGCCGAATAGCAGGGGGAGCGAGAGGGCGCTAAGGGCGAGTCGAAGGGGGCCGATGATCATGGCTTGGCTCCGTTGACGGGTGGCAAGGGGATTCTACGACTGGTACTGCGGTTTCGCATCGGCTTTGGCTGATAGACTCCCGGTCTACGATGGCCGGGCCACCAAAGGAGGCGCTGCAGCGATGGCGGTGAACGAGAACAACCTCATCTGGCTCGATCTGGAGATGACGGGGCTCGACCCCTTCACCGATCGCATTTTAGAGATCGCGACCCTGGTGACCAATTCCAACCTCGAGGTGCTGGCGGAGGGCCCCGTGGTGGCCGTCCATCAGTCCGCGGAGGTCCTGGCGGGGCTCGATGACTGGAACCGCCAGCACCACGGGGCCTCGGGGCTGTTGGAGCGGGTGCGGGCGTCGGTGGTGGACGAGGCCGGCGCGGAGTCCCAGACCCTGGAATTCCTTGCGCGGCACGTGCCTTCGGGGGCCTCCCCCTTGTGCGGCAACAGCATCTGCCAGGATCGTCGCTTCCTGGCTCGCTGGATGCCGCGTCTGGAGGCGTACTGCCATTACCGCAACCTCGACGTCAGCACCCTCAAGATCCTGGCCCAGCGTTGGGCTCCGGAGGTTGCGGCCAGCTTCAAGAAAAGCGCCCAACATTTGGCTCTAGAGGATATCCGTGAGTCGATTGCAGAGTTGCGGCATTACCGGGCCCGGCTGCTTCGGGTCTAGGCCTGGGGCTCGAAGCGACCCGACGGCGCGGCTTTGGCCCGGCCCTCTCCGGGGGGAACTAGTGCTCCCATAAAGATAACCTTGGGGGCCCGATCCCTCCGCCGTGGTAAGGTTGAAGGCGCAGTGGCGCCTGACCATCCACGTGCCGAACATCCGGCCAAGCATTCCCGTCCAAGGTCCCCGCGCTCTGCGCGAATCCCATCCGAATAACCAACGAGCTCCGCCCCGAACGGTTGCCATGGCGCGCATCAGCGGGCGGAATGAGTCGTCAGGAGAGGTAGAACGATGATCAAACCCGTAGGCTCCGACCAGTTGCAGCCCTTGTTCGTCTACGATCCGGATCGCCACCACGAGCTGGTCCGCGAGGCGGAGACCTTGCCCTCGGTGGTGATCAGCTCCCAGTCGGCGGGCAACGCGGTCATGATGGGCGGCGGCTATTTCAGCCCGCTCAAGGGCTTCATGAACGTGGCGGATGCGGTGAGCGTCGCCGAGACCATGAAGACCACCTCCGGAATGTTCTTCCCGGTCCCGGTCCTGTGCCTGCTGGAGAGCGCCGCCGCCGTCGGCTCTGCCCGGCGCATTGCGCTACGCGATCCCAACATGGAAGGCAACCCGGTGCTCGCCATCATGGACGTGGAGGCGGTCGAGGAGGTGACCGAGGCCCAGATGGCGATCATGACGGAGAAGGTCTACCGCACCCAGGACCCGGAGCATCCCGGCGTCGCGACCTTTCACGGCCAGGGGCGCATCGCGGTCTCGGGCCCCATCCAGGTGCTGCACTTCTCCTACTTCCAGGACGACTTCCCGGACACCTTCCGCACCGCTGTGGAGATCCGCAACGAGATCGCCGAGCGCGGCTGGAAGCGCGTCGTCGCCTTCCAGACCCGCAACCCCATGCATCTGGCGCATGAGGAGCTGTGCCACATGGCCATGCAGCGCCTCAACTGCGACGGTCTGGTGATCCACATGCTGCTGGGCAAGCTCAAGCCCGGCGACATCCCGGCCCCAGTGCGCGATGCGGCCATCCGCAAGATGGTTGATCTCTATTTCCCGCCCAACAGTGCCATGGTCACCGGCTACGGCTTCGACATGCTCTATGCGGGTCCGCGCGAGGCGGTGCTGCACGCCTATTTTCGCCAGAACATGGGCGCCACCCACTTCATCATCGGGCGCGACCATGCCGGCGTGGGTGACTACTACGGGGCCTTCGACGCCCAATCCATCTTCGAGGAAGAGGTGCCCGCCGGCGCACTGGCGATCGAGATCTTCAAAGCGGATCATACCGCTTACTCGAAGAAGCTCAACAAGGTTGTCATGATGTGCGAGGCTCCGGATCACACCAAGGATGACTTCGTGCTCCTGTCCGGCACCAAGGTGCGCGAGATGCTCGGCAACGGCATCGCCCCGCCCCCGGAGTTCTCGCGGCCCGAGGTGGCCCAGATCCTCATGGACTACTATCAGTCTCTGAAGTAAGGCGCGGGGGAGTCACCGCGCGCGCGGAGTCTTGGACCGCCAGCCCCACCCCGATCCCCGGGGCGGGGTTGGCGCGGCCGATCTCGGCGC
>JBGSUY010000340.1:0-6795 GCA_041753195.1 Chromatiaceae bacterium | reverse complement strand
TGGCGGGCCTGATCCCAAGCGCCGGCCCCAACCCCGAGGTCGGGGCGTGAAGCCCCGCGTCGAAGCCCGCGGTTAGCTGCCTGGCAAATGCGGGGCTTCGGCGCTACTCGAATATCGGCGCGAGCTTTGCGAGCACCTCGTCCATGATCGGGTCGGGTACGCGCTCCAGCCGCTTGCCGCCGCGCGCGGCCAGGTCGAGGGCGCGGGGCTGATCGCAACGGACGACCCCAGTCGTTTGGGTGCCCGCGCCGAGCAGGGGCACTGCGAATCCGGCAGTGCGGGCGAAGGCCCCTCCGCTGGTGATAGGGACCACCACGGGGACCCTGGTGACGCGGTTGAAGGCACCTGGAGAAACGATCAGAACCGGCCTTCGCCCCTGTTGTTCATGGCCGGCGGACGGATCGAGGCCGACCAGGTAAATGTCGCCGCGCTCCATCAGATCAGCTCGTCGCCGACAGGCGAGCCAGCCAGCCACTCCCGCTCTTCGCCGGCAGCGTCCGCCGCGGGCTCGCATTGGGCCAGAAGCTCGTCGAGGCTGTACCGCAGGGGACGTTGGGGCTCGACGATCAGCCTGCCCCCGTCCACCACGACGCCTACTATGGCGCCTGCGTGCAGGTCTAGGATGTCCAGGACCGCGGGCGGAACGGCGAGCATCACCGAGCCACCGACCTTCCGCAATGTGGTTGTGTGCATGGTTAGACCTCGTATTTTATTTATGTATAACATGCAAGCCCTGCTCGGGCAAGGACGCGCTCGCAAAGGGACCAGCGAACCGGGGGTTTAGCTTCGAACAGCTTCCAAAGGCTCCGGGGTCACAAGGCTCCAAAGGGCCGCAACGTCAGGTCCTGCAATCACGCATGGCGTGATTGCAGGATGCGACTCGGTGGTTCGTGCCTCTCTCGGCCACCAGACGCGCAGGGCGAGGCCTGTAGCTTACAATCTGATCCGACTGCTGATGGCCCAGGCCGCCCTGCTGGCCGACCAGATCCCGCGCCAACTCAGCTTTAAACACACCGTCCAGGTCTGGATTAGTTGGCACCAACGTGGCGGCGGCAGCTACGACGGTGTGGTCATGCACGGGCTCCTCCTGCTCATCGCGCCGCCACGGGTGGAACTGAGACCGGGGCGGATCGAGCCGCGCCAGCGCAAGCGACGGCCTAAGGCGTTCCCGTTGATGACCAAACCGAGAAGGGACGCGCGTGAGGAGGTGCGGCTGAACGGCCACCCGGGGAAGCAGCGGTGAGCTGGTTGGCGCGCTAACCAAATGACTTAATGCGTGAATCGCTTAAGTTAGTGCCATTCGGATCTGACCCCTTTTCGGAGGGCGGCTAAACCCCGCGGCTGCGGTCGATGAAGACCTGCTGGGCGGCGCGGCAGCGCTCCCCCTGGGCTGGGCGGCGCCGGACATAGGTGCCGTCCGGCTGCATGTCCCACGCCGAGCAGTTGTCGGCCTCGTAGACGTCTAGGATCGCCTCCAGCTCCGCTCGGATGCGAGGATCGCCGATCGGGGTGATGGCCTCCATGCGCCGGGAGAGGTTGCGGCTCATCCAGTCGGCGGAGCCGATGAAATATTCGGGCGCTCCGCCGTTTTCGAAGCGGTAGATGCGCCCGTGCTCCAGGAAGCGCCCCAGCGTGCTGTAGACCTGGATGGTCTCCGAGAGCCCCGGGACTCCGGCCCGCAGGCAGCAGAGCCCCCGCACGTTGAGCCGCATAGGCACCCCGGCCTGGCTCGCCAGATACAGCTCGCGGATCATCTGGGGGTCCTGGAGCTGGTTCATCTTGGCGCGGATGCCGCAGGGGCGTCCGGCTTTGGCGTGGTCTGCCTCCCGGCGGATCAGGTCCGTGAAGCGCTCGCGCATGTTGTGTGGGGCCACCAGCAGTCGGCCCTGGGCGGGGGAGGGTATACCCCCGGTCAGTTCGTTGAAGAGGGCGGCGGCGTTGGCCGCCAGCTCCGGGTCCGCGGTGAGGAGCCCAAGGTCCTCGTAGAGCCGCGCCGTGCCCGTGTGGTAGTTGCCGGTGCCGATATGGATGTATCGGCGGATCCCCTCGGGCTCCTCGCGCACCACCAGGGCCAGCTTGATGTGGGTTTTGAGGCGCTCCACCCCGTAGGCGACGTGGGCCCCTGCCTGCTCCAGCTCACGGCCCCAGGCGATGTTGGGGGCCTCGTCGAAGCGGGCGGTGATCTCCACCAGGACAGCCACCTGCTTGCCCCGGTGCACCGCCTCCTTGAGCAGTTGGACGATGGGTGATTGGCTGCCGGTGCGGTAGATGGTGAGCTTGATGGCGAGCACGGTGGGCTCCGTCGCCGCCGCCTGGAGGAAGCGCAGGATGGAGCTGTCGAAGCTGTGGTAGGGGAGGTGGACCAGGATGTCGCCCCGGCGGATCTCGTCGAAGATGGCCGCCGGATGGGCGGGATCCAGTCCCCGCAGGCGTGGGTGGGTTACCGGATTGTGGGGCTCGTCGCGCAGCTCCGGGTGACCGTCCGCCGGCAGGCGCATCAGGTCGCCGAGGCTGAGCAGCCCGGGGGTGACCAGGATGTCCTCCGGGCTGGCCCCGAGCTGGGCGGCGAGCCACTGCTGGAGCTCCGGCGGCATATCGGCGCTCACCTCCAGGCGCACCACCCCGGCGTATTTCCGGGCGGTGAGCTCGGTGGTGACCATTCCAATGATGGCCCCCGGGGAGAGGTCCGCGTCCTCATCCCCCGCCAGGTCGTCCCAGGGGTCGTCCTTGGCGCCCCGGGTAACTCGGAAATAGCAGCAGGCGAGCTCAGTGGCACGTGGAAAGAGGGACCGCAGGTTGGCGGCGATCACCTGCTCCAGGGGCACCCAGCCAATCCCGTCTGATAGGGGGACCCAGCGGGGCCGGTTGGTCGGCACCTTGATCCGCACGAAGCGGCAGCGTGTGCGCCCGGGCTCCGTGACCTGCACCGACAGGTTGAGCCCCAGGTTACTGATGAAAGGGAAGGGGTGGGCGGCGTCCGCGGCCAGTGGGGTGAGGATGGGCTCGACCGACTCGGCGAAGTAGCGGGCTAGCGCGGCACGCTCGGCAGGCTGCAGGGAGTCCAGGTTGCGTATGGGGAGGCCCGCGTCGGCAAGCGCGGGTCGCAGCTCCTCCTCCACCAGTCGGGCCACTTGGGTCTGCTGGCTGCGCAGCTCCGCTCGGCAGGCCGCCAGCTCCTGGGCCGCGGTCAGGCCGTCCGGTCCGGGCTTGAGGTCCCCGCCCTGTACCTGGCGGTGCAGTCCGCCGATGCGCTTCATTGCAAATTCGTCGTAGATCATGCCCATGATCCCGGCGAACTTGACCCGCTCCAGTAGGGGTTGCTCCCGGTCCTCTGCCAGGGCCAGCACCCGGCGGGCGAAGCTAAGCCAGGAGAGCTCCCGGTTGATGTGGACCTCGGGGGAATCGGGGGTGAGGGGGGCGACCTCTGACATGGGGCACCGCAGCGCAAGGGTCTTGAGGCGAGGCAAGCCTATACCCGTCTCCGGCGGCCGGCAATGCGCTTGCCGACCGGGAGACTATCGATAGGATTTACAGGGTTCTTCGGGGCTTACGGGATGAAGATGGTCGATTCACCACTGAGGAGGATCCTGTCGATCATGCGAAACTTTGTGAATCTTGTCGTCGATTCTCCGTCCGTTCAAGGAACGTCAGGCGGGCTCGAGGTCTCGGTAGTCGACCCAGTGTCGGTAGCGTTGCAGGTCGCGTGTCAGGTCGGCACCCAAGGCGAGCTCCCGGTCCCAGGGGTGGATGCCGATGCGCAGCCAGCCGCGGCGCTTGGCGAGCCTCCGGTTGAGCCGATTCCATAGCCGAATTGTGGGGACCCGCAGCGGGGTGTCCGCCTCGTAGCCGAGGAGTGGAATGGGCTTGAGCCGGCCGCTCGTCCCGTCGAGCACCCCCCGCAGGACTTCGTATTGGTTGAAGGGGAGGGAGGCCAGGTCACTCCGGAGGATGGCTCCGAGTGCCCAGGCGGGCGGGACATAGAGGTCTGGAGGTTCCAGACCTTGGGCGGCAAACCAGGTGTGGCAGCGCCGGATGAGGGCGGCGATGCCCGGACCGTCCAGGGCCAGGTGCTCGGCGACCCGCCGGGAGATCATGAGACCGTGCAGCCGGTGGGCGAGCCCACCAAAGCCCTCCACCCGATGGACCCAGCCGTGGCCGGCGAGCCGGTGTCCCTGGGTCTGCCAGGCGCGCAGGCGCGCGATCCCGGAGCGATCCCAGCCCAGCCCCGGCACTACCAGCAGGGTGAGGGGGGCGGGGTTGATGGCGGCGCAGAGGTCTAGGATGCGCTGGACTGGCTCCAGGGTCTCGGGCATGACGTCATGCACCGAGACCAGGGTCCGCATCTCCTCAGCGTCGGACATCGACGCGCCGGCTGTGGTCCCCGGTCAGGACCGCGAGCCAGTGATCCAGGTTGCGGCGGTTGATCTCCAGGGCCGCCTCCCGGGCGATGCGGGTCTTGCGCTCCCGCAGAGCCGGGTCCAGGTCCCGCACCCGCTCCAGGGCGTCGGCCAGGTGCTCGTCGTCGCGGATCTGGAACAGGCCCCGCCTCAGGAGCTCCCAGCTCAGGATGCCGCAGGCGGGGGAGACCAGAACGGCACGGGCCCGGGCCATGGCCTCCAGGGCGATGGTGCCGAAGGACTCCACCTGGGACGGCAGGACCAGTGCGTCCACGCTGTCGATCAGGGCTAGGACGCGGGCCCGCTTGACCCAACCGATCAGGGTCAGGTTGGGCAGGGCCTGGCATTGCTGTTGGATCCAGGGGCGCAGGGGCCCGTCCCCGGCGACGAGAAATTCCATCTCGGGGAGCCGGCGGGCGGCCTCCACCACCAGGGCAAGGCTTTTCTCCGGGGCCAGGCGACCGGCGAACAGCACCCGCTCCAGGGTTGCCCGGGCGGGGACCGGCTCCAGGTCCAGGAAGCGCTTGGGGATGGGGGTGCCCATGAGCCCAACGCGCCGGGCGCCGATACGCCGGGCCTCCTCGACCATGGCGTCGGAGTTGGCCAGCACCAGGTCGCTATGGCTGAACAGGACCCGGTGGCAGGCGTTGAGATAGGCGTTGTAGATGTGCCCGCGCACCCGCCACTCCTTGAAGAGGCCGGTGAGCCGCTCGAAATTGGTATGGAAGCCCACCACCAGGTCGGCTCCGCTGCGCCGGGCCAGGTGCAGGCCGAGCATTCCGTAGGGCCCGGGCGTCGGGACCACCACCACGTCGGGTCTGAGGCGCGCGAGGCGCCGGCTCACCAGGGCGGGGGAAGGGAGCAGAATCTTCTGGGTCGGGTCCCCGGGCAGGGGCAGTGCGAGACCGCCATACCAGCGTCCGGCCCGGAAACGCGGCGCCACCAGCTCGACCCGGGCGCCGGCGCCCTTGAGGTGCTCGGTAAGGTCCCGGTAATAGGCCCCCACGCCGTTGCGCTCCGGTGCGGCATCCGAGACGATGGCGACCTTGAGGCCCGAGGCGTTCGGGGTCGGGAGCAGGCCGTCCGGGTGTTCCGCCTGGGAGTGGGTCAGCATGGCAGGACCGGTTCCGCTGAGGTCATTGTCCCTGTGGCTGCCTCGCGGCCTCGGGACTGCCCCGACAGGGCCCTCTGGGCAGGATGGATAGCGCGTGCCGCGAGTCTGCCGTAAACCTGCGCTAGTTTCGGGTCCGTGGTGTCTGGCGCGAGTCCGAACTGCTCCGGGCTGTAGCTGTGGCCGCTGCTATAGCTGCGGAATAGCTCCGTCTCCCTCGCGAGGCACTCGCTGAACGGCCCCGCCAGTGCGAGCCCCAGCCGGCCGTAGACGGCCGCGAGGGACTCTTGGAGGTCTGACTTCAGCCCCGCCAGTGTAACCCAGGCGCACCGATCGTCAGGCAGGTCGCCAAGGGCGCGCTCGAGGTTCTCGTAATAGAAGCCCAATTGGCGGGCCAGGCGCTCTCGAAAATCGGGGACTGCAGCGAGGACCCGAAAGAAGCGCACGCCGGACTCCACCGAGCTCAGCTGGGATGGCAGGGTCGCCGTGGGTTCCCGCAGGCAGACCAGGAACCGGGCGTCGGGAAAGGTCTCCCGCAGGCTCCCGGCCAGGGGTGCGAAGGCGGCGTTCTTGGAGAGCAGGCGCTTAGCCGGTCCGTGGACGTAGAGGTGGCGCTGCAGACAGCCTCGATAGTAGGCCAGGAGCCGGGCACGGTCGTCGGCGGGCATGTCCCGGTCGAAGGTGCCCATGCGCCACAGGTAGGGGTCCATCGGGAAGGGCAGGACCAGGATGAAGCAGGCGAGCACGGGCATCAGGGCGAAATAGTCCTCCTCCGGTTCCCCCAGACCCATGTGGTGCACCTGCGCCATCCCGCCGAAAAGGCGCCGCTCCAGCCAGCGCAGCAGCCGCCCCAGGGGGCGCCCGATGCGGGTGTCGAGCCAGCCGAGGCCCATCCAGAGTCGCCGCTCGGTTACGGAGGGGGCGAACAGGCACTCCCAGGTGCTGAAGGTGGTGTACTGGGGGTCCTGGGCCAGGACCCGGTGGAGATGGGTGGTACCGCTACGGGGCACGCCAAGGACGAACAGGGGCTCCCGGATCTCGACCCGGCGGTAGCCGCGGAACAGGATCTCGTCGAGCAGCAGACCGGCCCAATGGATGAGCTGCACCAGGGTGAAGAGCGGCACGAAGCCGACCATGACCAGAACGCGTCCCACCGCAGCGGTGGGCCGGCTCGAGGGCCCGGGCCACAGGGACCGCAAGGCGAGCAGCAGCAGGCGGCCGGCACTGGTGAAGAAGAGTCGCAGCTCGGTCATGGGGCTCGCGGTTGGACCAGAGGCGCCGACCGGG
>JBGSUY010000339.1:0-3840 GCA_041753195.1 Chromatiaceae bacterium | reverse complement strand
GGGCTGGACGCGCCGCGCCTGCGCGCGCTCAAGCGCCAGGGATTCTCCGACCGGCGCCTGGCGCACCTCGCCGGGGTCACCGAAGGGGACATCCGCGAGCGGCGCCACGGGTTCGGGGTGCGGCCGGTCTTCAAGCGGGTGGACACCTGCGCCGCCGAGTTCGCCTCGAGCACCGCCTACATGTACTCCACCTACGAGGAGGAGTGCGAGGCGGAGCCCACCGACCGGCGCAAGATCATGGTCCTGGGGGGAGGCCCCAACCGCATCGGCCAGGGGATCGAGTTCGACTATTGCTGTGTTCATGCCGCGTTTGCGCTCCGGGAGGACGACTTCGAGACCATCATGGTCAACTGCAACCCGGAGACCGTGTCCACGGACTACGACACCTCGGACCGGCTCTACTTCGAGCCCCTGACACTGGAGGACGTCCTGGAGATCGTGGACAAGGAGCACCCCGAGGGGGTCATAGTCCAGTATGGGGGACAGACCCCATTGAAGCTCGCCCGGGCCCTGGAGGCCAACGGGGTGCCCATCATCGGCACCAGCCCGGACGCCATCGACCGCGCGGAGGACCGGGAGCGCTTCCAGCAACTGGTCCATGAGCTCAAGCTCCGACAGCCCCCCAATACTACGGCTCGCAGCGAGTCGGAGGCGGTGGCCCAGGCTGCCACCATCGGCTATCCGTTGGTGGTGCGCCCCTCCTATGTGCTGGGCGGCCGGGCCATGGAGATCGTCTACGACGAGTCGGAGCTCAACCGCTACATGCACCATGCGGTGCGGGTTTCCAACGAGTCGCCGGTGCTCCTGGACCGTTTCCTGGACGATGCCATCGAGGTGGATGTGGACGCCATCTGCGACGGCCAGGACGTGCTGATCGGCGGCATCATGGAGCACATCGAGCAGGCCGGGGTCCACTCCGGCGACTCCGCCTGCTCGCTCCCACCCTACACGCTCTCGCAGGCCCTTCAGGACCGGATGCGCGAGCAGATGGCCCGTATGGCCCGCTCCCTGGGGGTGGTGGGGCTCATGAATGCCCAATTCGCCATCAAGGGGGACGACATCTATATCCTGGAGGTCAACCCCCGGGCCTCCCGGACCGTCCCATTCGTCTCCAAGGCGATCGGGGTGCCGCTGGCCAAGGTGGCGGCCCGCTGCATGGTCGGCCAATCCCTCGCCGCCCAGGGGTTTACTAAGGAGCGCAAGCCCAAGCACTACTTCGTCAAGGAGGCGGTCTTCCCCTTCATCAAGTTTCCTGGCGTCGACACGGTGCTGGGACCGGAGATGAAGTCCACCGGCGAGGTGATGGGGGTGGGGGAGTCCTTCGGCGAGGCCTATGCGAAGGCCCAGGAGGGGGCGGGGACGCTGCTGCCGGTCAGGGGCAATGCCATGTTGAGCGTACGCACCGCGGACCGGGCCCGCCTGGTGCGGGTGGCCAGGGAGCTGTTCGATCTCGGATTCAGCCTCTACGGCACCCGCGGCACCGCCGCCGCGGTGAACGAGGCGGGGCTGCCCTGTGTGGCGGTGAACAAGGTCATGGAGGGGCGGCCCCACATCGTCGACATGATCAAGAACGGCGAGGTGAGCTTCATCGTCAATACCACCGAGGGGGCTCAGGCGATTGCCGATTCGGCCGAGATCCGCCGCGCCGCCCTGCAGCACAAGGTGAGCTACACGACCACCATCTCGGGGGCGGAGGCCACCTGCCTGGCGCTCAAGCAACTGGACATCATCAGCGTCAATCGGTTACAAAACCTCTACTGAAGCTTGGCGGAGGGATCTCCATCCCTCCGCCGAGGCGGCGAGCGCCTTCGGGCGCTCGCACTGTTTTTAAGGTCCGCAATGGGCCCCAAGCGCCCGCCACCGGCCGACTGAAACCTGGCCGCGGGTGAATCCACGAGAGGAATCCGACATGACCAAAGTCCCTCTGACCGCCAGGGGTGCCGAGAAATTGCGCGAGGAGCTCGATCGGCTCAAGCGGGTGGAGCGTCCCCGCATCATCGCTGCCATCGCTGAGGCGCGGGCCCATGGCGATCTCAAGGAGAACGCCGAGTATCATGCCGCCCGGGAGCAGCAGGGCTTCGTCGAGGGCCGCATCAATGCCATCGAGGGAAAGCTCTCCCATGCCCACATCATCGACGTGACCAAGCTCCCGGCCAACGGTAAGGTGGTGTTCGGCGCCACCGTCCAGGTGCTGGAGGTGGAGAAGGACGAGGAACTGACCTACCAGATCGTGGGAGACGACGAGGCGGACCTGAAGCACGGCATGATCTCGATCAGCTCACCCATTGCTCGTGCCCTGATCGGCAAGAGCGAGGGGGACCTGGCACTGGTGGACGCCCCCGGCGGCAAGCGCGAGTTGGAGATCCTGGAGGTCAGATACGTTTGAGAGGGCCAAGGGCTGAGGGTTAAGGACCCGGGGCCAAAGGGTGGGCCCTGTATCGGCGCAGCCAGGGGCGGATTGGGGCGCCTGGGGTGGCTGCGCGAGGTGAGCTGAGCCGAGTGCTGATTTCATTCTGAAGCTATCGCCCCAATATAAGGTGGGAAAGTAGGGGTGCGGCGGCGAAGCGTACAGGTAAAGGCATGGCCGTGTGGCCAGATGGAGATGGCTAACCCACAAGGATCTTTGCCCCACGCCCATTCGGGTGGCGCGCCCATGGCGGTGTCAGGCCAGATCCGGCGAGGTTCTGGAGTCTGCCCGCCGACCCAGAAGCGGGGGCTCTATCGAGCGTCATGCCTTCATCTCAATCAGAATAGGTCGCCGTTATGGACTCATCACTTCCCACAACCGCCGGCGCCACGACCACTCTGCGAATCGCCAACCTCCCGGACGACTTTGGCCGCGAGGATGTCCGTAAGTTGGTGGCGGCCTACGGCTCAGCCGAGCGGATTCGGCTGACGCCTCCCCGACGCGGCATCCGGGCCGTGGGTTTCTTCGACATCGCCTCCGAGTCGGCCGCGGTAGCCGTTGCCGGGCTGGACGGGCAGGAATGCCAGGGGGAATTGATCCGGGCGAGCCTGGTCGCCGCAACGGCAGAACCTACGGTGGGTTGGCCAAGCGCCGAGGCGCAGTCGGATGCGGCCGGGGAGGCTCCGGTGCCGAGCATCCTGGTGCGAAACTGTTACCAAGTGGCCTCCGTGGAGCGCGCGGAGCTGGACGGGGCTCAGGGCCAGGAGTGGTATCGCTACGTGTTGGCGAGCGGCCGCTCCCTGATCACCGGCTTTCGCCGTGGAAGTCTCGATGAGGTGACTGAGTATGCGCGGAATTGCGCCGACGCCTTCAACCTGCGAAGCCTGACCGGGAAGAGCTCCAAGGCCACGGGCCTCGCCGGAAAGAAGTGAATGCCTGCGATAGGGCGTGCTTTCCCGGCGGCGACCTGTTACTGTGCTCGGGTGAAGAGATGCTGCTTGGTCCTCCTGGGAGCCGCTTAGTCTAAGCGCCCCTCCTGCCAATACCTCGCCGACCCTTCCTGCCGACCTCTCGGCATTCCGCTGTCGAACGAACTTGTGCTTGGCGTTTTTCGATGGTGTCATTTTTTGGCCAATGCACGATTTCCATGAGACACGGATATGAATATCTACGTAGGAAACCTCCCCTTCAGCGTCACCGACGGTGACCTTCGCGAGACCTTCGCCCGATTCGGCGATGTCTCTCAGGTCAATCTGATCAGCGACAAGTTCACGGGTGACTCCAAGGGCTTCGGCTTTGTGGAGATGGCCAACAACTCCCAAGCCGACTCGGCGATCAAGGCCCTGAATGGCACGGACCTGAAGGGTCGCACGATCACGGTGAATCAGGCCAAGCCAAGAGCGGACCGCCCCTCCCACGGGTCCCGCTATTGA
>JBGSUY010000338.1:0-2781 GCA_041753195.1 Chromatiaceae bacterium | reverse complement strand
ACCCCGCCCGGGACCCGCGCGGTCACACGGTCACGGCGGTCTACGTGGCGGAGGCCCGGGGCGAGCCCCGGGCCTTGGATGACGCCCGGGCCCTGGGGGTGTTTGGCCTCGATGAGCTGCCCCCACAGCTCGCCTTCGATCATGCCCTGGTGCTGGCGGACTACCGCGCCTACCGCGCCACTGGGACCCCTGCACCCCTGCGGCTGGATTGACCCCACCGCGGAACCGGTAGGAGATTGGCACAGGCGTAGAAGCCGCGCCCCGCCGCGATAAGGCGATTGCCGGAGAATCATGTACCGAATCGCGAAGGATTTTCGTCTGCCTTCAAGGAGCGCCGATAGGAGCATAGCCGAGCTATGTGACTGTCGGCGCGACGCGGAAGGCGGGCGAAACGACGACCGAGATGGTGCATGGTTTGACAGAAATCGCCTAAGACCCACCGAGCGGCTCAGCGACCCGAACGGGTCTCGGGCGCCGGCGGGCAGCGCGCCGACGGCGCCAGAGCACCATCCGATTGGATGGTCCATCTGGGGCTAGTATTGACCCAGGGGTGACCGGCGGCACTCGCCGTGCCGCCGCCTCACAGTGGTTCCCACGCCATCCGGCCCATCGCCAGTGCCCCTCCGAATCCGGATCTTTCTCGCACTCCTGGTCCTGGGCGCCTATTCCCAGGTGGTCCAGGCAATCCTGATCCGGGAAGGGCTGGTCGTCTTCTACGGCAACGAGATCAGCCTCGGGGCCTTCTACGGGAGCTGGCTGTTCTGGCTGGCGGCGGGCGCGGTCGCCGTCATCCGCCTGCGCGAGCGGCCCTGGGCCCAGGCCCCCGTAGGAAGCCTGGGGCTGCTGCTCACCCTGCTCCCGCTGCTCCTGATCGTGCAGGTCCTGGCACTACGCTCGGTACGGCTCCTCCTGGACGTCTCGGCGAGCGAGTTCGTCCCCCTCGGGCAACTCTTCCTATCGCTCTTCCTGATCACGGCCCCGAGCGGCCTGGCCCTAGGCCTCACCTTCCCCTTGGGCTGCGGGGTCCTGCGGGCGGCACAGGGCGAGAGGGAGTGGGCGGCCGCGGCCCTGGTGGCTCGGCTCTATGTGGCCGACGCCCTGGGGGCCCTGGCCGGGGGGGTGCTCTTCACCTTCGTGCTCCTTGCGTGGCTCGGGCTGGTGCAGACCCTGGGTCTCGTCACCCTGGCCCTGGGGCTGACCGCCTGGTCCCTGGCCCCGAGTTTCCGCTGGCGGGGCTCCGCCGCCCTGCTCCTGGCGATTGCTGGCTTAGGTGTCGCGGTATCGCCCTTGGCGCCCCGGCTGGAGCGCTCCCTGGAGCTCCTGCGATTCGCCACTATCCAGCCCGGGCTCGAGCTCCTTGACTCGGCCGAGACCCGTTACGGCCATGTGGCGGTGGCGCGCCTGGGGGAGCAGTTCTCCATCGTCGGTGACGGGCAGATTCGCGAGAGCTTTCCCCTGACCCGGGAGACGCTCCAACAGGCGGCCTATTTCGGTAGCCAGTCACCCGGCGCGCGGCGGGTCCTGCTGTTCGGCGGCCTCGCGAGCGGGCTGGCGGCGGAGCTGCTGCGCTACCCGATGGAACAGATCGACCTGGTCGAGGAGGACGCGCGGGCGGTGGAGCGGGTGCGGCCCTTCCTACCCCCAGAGACCCGCGCGGCCCTCGGGGATCCGCGACTGCGCTTGGTCTTGCAGGACGGCCGGCGCTTCCTCAACCGGCTGTCGGAGGCGGCGCGCTACGACCTGGTGTTGGCCCTGCACGCGGCCCCCTCGAGCGCCACCAGCAACCGCTACTTCACCCGCGATTTCTATGCGCAACTGAGGGACCACCTCACCCCGGACGGGGTCTTCTGCACCCAGGTGAGCGCCGCCTCCAATTATCTGGGACAAGAGGTGGGCGGTTACGCGGGGTCGGTCTATCACACCCTGGGCTCGGTTCTTCCCCAGATCGCCATCGCCCCCGGGGACCCGCAGGTCTTCTGCGCCTCACCCGCCGAGGGGCGCCTGAGCGAAGACCCAGCCGAACTGGAGCGGCGCTATCAGGCGATCCCCCTGGCCGAGCATGGGCTGCCCGCCGGGGCCTTCCATAACCTCCTGCCCGTCCAGGAGATCGCCTATGCCCGGGAGCGGCTGGCGCAGGGGCCGGCGGAGCTGAACACCGACCAGAGGCCCGTCACCTACTACCTGAACATGGTCCTGTGGGGCAAGTTCAGCGCGTCGGCCCTGGTGGACTGGCTGGGTCGCCTGCGGGGCCTAGGTCCCTGGCCCTACCTGCTGCCGCCGCTCCTCTTCGTCTCGCTGTGGCTGCTGCGTTCGGGCCTGGAGGGTTTCGAGCGGCCGGCCCTGTTACGGGAAGCGGCCCTCTTCACCCTGGTTGCACTCGGGTTGGTCTCCATGGCGGCCCAGTTGACCCTGCTCTTCAGCTACCAATCCCACGTCGGTCTCGTGTTCGAGCGGATTGCCCTGCTCAATGGGCTCTTCATGACCGGCCTGGCCCTGGGGGCCGGCCTCGGGACCCGGATCGTCCGGTGTGGGCAGCCGGTGGCAGCCTTGGTGCTGGTACTCGTGGTGGTCGCCGCCGGGATGCTGGCCCTGCCCTGGGGACTGGGCTACCTCGGGGGCACCCTGGGGTCTGAGACGGCCGGCCTGCAGGAGACGGGCTATCTGACCCTGTCCGCCGGGCCTTGAAATGTCACCATCCTACAAAGGTTATCAGTATTTTCTGTCCCTCTTTCCCAGAGAAGCCGTAATGGGATTGTAATCTCCAAGTGGAGGGTGTGGCCA
>JBGSUY010000337.1:0-2418 GCA_041753195.1 Chromatiaceae bacterium | reverse complement strand
ACCCGGTCCCCCGCCGCGTAGCCGCCCCGGGCGGTCTCCTCTGGCGCTCCGCCGCGAGGCAGGTTGGCGCAGCCGCTCAGGGTCAGCACCAGGGCCAGGAAGGCTGTGCTCGGCAACCACGCGGGCAGTCGCCGCCATGGGATCGCGCGGTTTTGTTGCATCATTGAGAATTCCGTTGCAGGCGCGGGGGAGTGAGTGATGGAGCGGGACAAGCGGGGCCTACTATACGTGGTGGCCACACCGATCGGCAATCTGGAGGATCTGACGGAACGGGCCCGCAGGGTCCTGAGCGAGGTGGACCTGATCGCCGCCGAGGACACCCGGAATACGCGCCGCCTTTTGGCCTATCTCGGGATCTCCAAGCGCCTCATCGCCTACCACGACCACAACGAGTCGGGGGTCGCCCCCCGACTGATCGAGGTCCTGAGCCAAGGTCAAGACATGGCCCTGGTCTCGGACGCGGGCACCCCCATGGTCAGCGACCCCGGCTATTGCCTGGTCGCGGCGGCCTGGGAGGCAGGGATCCGTGTGGTTCCAGTCCCCGGACCCAGTGCGGCCGTCTGCGCCCTGTCCGCCGCGGGGCTTCCAAGCGACCGCTTTCTCTTCCTCGGCTTCCCGCCAAGAGGCGGTGCCCAGAGGCGCGCCTGGATCGCGTCCGTCGCCGGGGAGACGGGGACCCTGGTCCTCTACGAGAGCGGCAAGCGCGCGGCGGAGACCCTGGCGGACCTGTCGTCGGTCCTCGGTGATGAGCGTCGGGTAGTACTGGCGCGGGAGCTCACTAAGCGCTTCGAAACCTTCTTGAGGGGCTCGGCCGGTGCCTTGGCGCAGCGCCTGAGCGGCGATCCGGAGCAACGCCTTGGGGAGCTGGTGATCCTGGTGGCGGGCGCGCCGGGCCGGCCAACGGGGGATTTGGAGGAGCAGAAACGAGTCCTGAGGATCCTCGCCGAGGGACTTCCACTGACCCAGGCCGCGGCCCTGGCCGCACGGATCACCGGCGCCAAGCGCAACCCCCTTTATCGACTGGGCCTGGAGCTCGGACTGGGACGCGAAGGGCGCAACCGATCGGATTGAGCTGGGGAGCCGGTCCCTCCGGTGGGGACCCCATGCGCACCCCGCACTTGCGGTAAGATCGGCCATGGGAGTCGGCCGGACAGTCGCTCCGCCCGACCGCGGGAGGGGAGGAAAGTCCGGGCTCCACAGGGCAGGGTGCCAGGTAACGCCTGGGGGGCGCGAGCCCACGGAAAGTGCCACAGAAAAGATACCGCCGACCCCGCCGACCCGGCCCCTCCGGGAAGGCCGGGGGGTAAGGGTGAAATGGTGCGGTAAGAGCGCACCGCGCCGGTGGCAACATCGGCGGCAGGGTAAACCCCACCCGGAGCAAGACCAAATAGGGGGGCGAGCGGCCTCGTGCCGCACCGCGCGGCCCGCGCGTGTCCCCGGGTAGGTCGCTCGAGGCGCACGGTGACGTGCGCCCCAGATGAATGGCTGTCCTTGACAGAACCCGGCTTACAGGCCGACTCCCGCCCCTCAAGCCCCACGGTGGTCCCCTCCCCTGACGAGGCCGTTGGGGGAGCGGGCTCCCGTTCTCACCTAGATTGCCAGATAGCTCGCTCATCGCACTGAGTGAAGGCGATTTTATGCTGTTGCTGACGGATCCCTGATGGGCGGCGGATAAGTTGCTGACGATCAAAAGAAAAGCGTGACCGTATTCCTTGACGATGGGGTAGAGGGTGTCTAACATGGGTGAAAAGTGGGGCGAAGTGGGTAATCGGGGAAAAACCCACCAGGGGGAAAGGGGTGTTTCGGGGGACGGCCTACCTCAATCTGGACGCCAAGGGGCGCCTCGCGATCCCGTCGAAACAGCGGGAGCGACTGCTGGCCGCGGGGGATTCCAATCTGGTCCTGACCGTCGACCGGGCGCGCTGTCTGCTGCTGTTCCCCTCGCCCACCTGGGAGCTGATCGAGCGCGACTTCGGCGATCTCCCCGCCTTCGATGAGGCGGCACGCTCCGTGGTGCGACTCTATCTCGGTCATGCGGAAGACGTGGAGATGGACGCGCAGGGGCGGATCCTGCTGCCCCAGCACCTGCGGGAGTTTGCCTCTCTCGACAAGCGCGTCGCCCTGGTCGGCCAGGGCGGCAAGTTCGAGATCTGGGACGAGCAGCGCTGGAAGGACAAGACCCTGGCGGATCTGGAGGACCAGAGCATCGGCGAGATGGCGATGTCCTCGGCCCTAGGCAGGCTCAAGTTCTGAAAAGTCCGGTTCCTGGCGTGGTCATTCCAGCGAGCACATGAGCGATCCGACCCATCGGTCGGTCCTACTGGAGGAAAGCGTGCAGGCCTTGGCGGTGAGCCCCAGCGGGACCTACATCGACGGCACCTTTGGCCGCGGCGGGCATGCGCGCGCCATCCTGGCCCG
>JBGSUY010000336.1:0-3478 GCA_041753195.1 Chromatiaceae bacterium | reverse complement strand
CGGCGCCCGGCTCGCGGCCCTGGGGCGGACCCTGCCGCGACCGGTCGCCGTGCTGGTCGTGTCCCCCCACTGGATGACGCTCGAGTCACGGGTGACCCTGTCGACGCGTCCACCCACCATCCACGACTTCCAGGGCTTCGCACCGGCGCTCTACGACATCCAGTATTCGGCGGAGGGCCACCCCTTGCTCGCGGCGCGTACCGTCGAGATGCTGCATGACGCTGGGTGGCCTGCCTGCGCCGACCCCGAGCGCGGGCTCGACCACGGCGCCTGGGTGCCCCTCGTCCACCTCTATCCCCGGGCGGAGGTCCCGATGTTCCAGGTTTCCATGCCCGCGCGTCTCGACCCAGGATCGGCCTTCGACCTCGGGCGGGCGCTCGCGCCGCTGGCAGGGGATGGCGTCCTCATCGTTGGTTCGGGCAGTCTCACCCACAATCTGAACGCGGTTCGCGTGGACCAGGGTCCAGGCGAGGCGTATGCCGCGGAGTTCGCGCACTGGATCCGCGACGCGGTCGCGACCGGCGACCAGGCCCGGTCGCTGCGAGCGCTGGTGATTGCCCCCCATGCCCATCGGGCTCATCCAACGGCCGAGCACTACCTGCTGCTGTTGGTCGCGGCCGGCGCCGCCCCCCAAGGCCGTGCCGACCACCCTGATCGAAGGCGGCATCACCTACGGCGTGCTGGCGGTGGGCTCGTTCCTGTTCGGACGATCCACGCCGCAGGTCCTGTCAGCAAGCCCACTCGAGCCACCAGAGTTCTGAGGGTGTGCACTGGGGCGAAACAGCACCTAACACCTTCGGCTTGTCGATCGGGGTGCATTCCGGAACAACATGAGGTTGAAAAAAAACTGCGTCCACACCCTTCCTCTCAGGCTCTCCGATCCACAGCATCGAGGGAGGCGAGCCCGCCCGGGGGAGGCCATGACCCTTACCAGCGCCGGGATCAGGAGCAACGAGGTGACCATGCTCGAATTCATCGATAGGGCCTTAGACCTTCAAGAGGTCGATTGAAAAGGTTGCTCTCACGCGCATCCGGGCTGCCGCTCGGGGCCCGGGTGGAAGGCTCGGTGACGGCGTTTCGGCTGTTCGCCCCCCGCGCCTCGCGGGTGACCCTGGTCTTCTTCAAGCATCTGGACGCGCCGGAGCCGATGTCTCTGAGGCTCCAGCGCCTGGATGACGGGGTCTGGGAGGCGCAGTATCCGGGCGACCTCCACGGCTGGTACTACTACTTTCAGGTGGAGAGCCGCAGCCGCGGTCCCGCCGTCCATTTCAAGAAGGAATTCCGGGTGTTAGACCCCTATGCCCTGGCCACGGTGGGGCCCGCGGGGCCTGGCATCATCTGGGATGTCCGGCGCATCAAGGCGCCAGCCCCGAGGTTCGACCCGCCGCTCTGGCATGACCTGGTGATCCTCGAGGCGCATGTGCGGGACCTGATCAGCCGCACCCCGGTGGCGCTCGACGATGAGGAGCGGCGCGGTTTCACGGGCTTGAGAAAATGGCTGGAGGGCCGGGGCTGCTACCTCAAGAGCCTGGGCGTCAACGCCGTGGAGCTGCAACCCGTCCAGGAGTTCGGCGACAGCTACGACAAGGGCCCGTATCACTGGGGCTACATGCCGACCAATTTCTTCGCCCCGGAGAGCAGCTATGCCCTGGTGCCGGAGTGCGGGTCCCAGATCGAGGAGTTTCAGGAGTTGGTGGCCGCCTTTCACCGCAACGGGATCGCGGTGCTCCTGGATGTGGTTTACAACCATGTGGGGGAGCCGAACCACCTGCTGCACATCGACAAGGGCTATTACTTCCGGCTCGACGAGGCGGGGGATCTCACCAACTGGAGCGGCTGCGGCAATGATCTGCGCTGCGACACCCCCATGGCGCGCCGCCTCATCATCGACAGCCTGACCCACTGGGTGGAGGCCTATGATGTGGACGGCTTCCGCTTCGACCTCGCCGAGCTCATCGGCACGCACGTGCTCCGGGACATCGAGGCGGCGCTGAAGCGCGTGAAGCCCTCCATCGTGCTGATCGCCGAGCCCTGGAGCTTTCGCGGCCATATCGCACTGGAGTTGAAGGCCACCGGCTTTGCGTCCTGGAACGACGGCTATCGGGACTTCGTCCGCGACTATGTGTTGGGTCAGGGTAATCAGGAGGGGCTGCGCTATTTCATGAGTGCCAGTCTCAGCCACCTAAGCGCCTGGCCAGCCCAGACCGTCAATTATGTGGAGTCCCACGACGACCTGTGCTGGATCGACCGGATCACCGAGAACCCCGGCCACCAGGGGGTCTTTCCCACCCCCAACGACCGGCGACGCACCCACCTGATGATCGCGATCCTCATGTGCTCCCTGGGCATCCCGATGCTCGCTGCGGGTCAGGACCTGCTCCGTTCCAAGCACGGGATCCGCGACAGCTACCGCGCCGGGGACGTCAACGCCATCGACTATCAGCGGCTCCTCGGGTTCTCCGGGTCCCACGACTATTTCCGCCGCTGGATCCGCTTTCGGCTCTCGGAGCGCGGCCGGCTCTTCCGCCTCGATGCCCGGCCGGGGGAGGACTATCTGCGTTTCTTCGGTGCCGAGCACGGATCGGCCCTGGCGGCACTGTTCAACGCCGACCACAGTCAGGGCCCGCGCCGACTGCTGCTCGCCGTCAACCCCCACCACGAGACGGTGCACATTCCCATCGGAGATCTGCAACTTTGCCACTGGAGGCAGCTCGCGGACCACGAGCGCTTCGACGCCTCGGGGCTCGGCTGTGCCCTGCTGCCCTGTGTTCACCAGCGCCTCGAGCTGCCGCCGCTCACCTGCGGCCTGTGGGAGGGATAAGACTGGGTTCGAGGTGGAGTGCGCGGCGTCTATCCGGAACCCGAATTCCGGATCAGCCGGTCCAGAGGTGCAGGGCGTTGCGTAGCCCGACGCGCTCGTAGTCGCGGCGGGTGACTCCCGCCGTGCGCATGTTCTCGAGCATCAAGTCGATGATCGCGGCGGCCTCGCACCAGTCCTGCCGCTCGTGGCCAGGAAGGAACCCCCGGCGCTCCGCGCGGAAATAGGCGGCGACCGCGACCATCTCGTGACGTTCCGCGGGCGAGACCTCCATCCGTTGCTCGCCGCTCGGATCACCCCGGACATTTCCCCGGACATCTCCCGGCCTCATAGCTCGCCCTCTACCGATGTCGCGGTCATGCTGTCTAAGTCCCCATTGGTGTTTGGACGATTGCATCGGCATGCAAATGGATTCACTCTTGACGCCAATGCGGTCACGGAGCCGTTCGGACCCCGCCAGCTCGCCAACCCATGGCCTTAGGGGCGACCAGGCCCCATTGAGTTTCCATTGCGTTTATGGGCTCTCTTACGTTTGCTGTGGGCAAGGGGTCGGATTGCGTTGATCCCTCTAGCGTCGATCCACCGGCTTCGAGGCCGATCCGGGGACTGGCTTGAGGGTCGGCGCGGGCGGACTCCGTGTGGACAAAGCCTGAATGTCGC
>JBGSUY010000335.1:0-8625 GCA_041753195.1 Chromatiaceae bacterium | reverse complement strand
CGCGGGCCTGCGGCCCACCCTGGCCGCCGCCCGCGCCGGTAAGCGGGTGCTGCTCGCCAACAAGGAGTCCCTGGTCATGGCGGGCGCGCTCTTCATGGGGGCGGTGGCGGACAGCGGGGCTGAGCTCCTGCCCATCGACAGCGAGCACAACGCCATCTTCCAATGCCTGCCGGGGGGATTTCATCGCGGCCTGTCGGAGGTGGGGGTGGAGCGCATCCTGCTCACCGCCTCGGGGGGGCCCTTCCGGGACTGGCCGGCGGAGCGGCTCGCGGCGGTCACCCCGGAACAGGCCTGTGCCCATCCCGTTTGGAGCATGGGGCGTAAGATCTCGGTGGACTCCGCCACCCTGATGAACAAGGGCTTGGAGGTGATCGAGGCCTGCTGGCTCTTCGGCACGGGGCCGGATCGGGTCCAGGTGGTGGTCCACCCGCAGAGCGTGATCCACTCCCTGGTCCAGTACCGGGACGGCTCGGTGCTGGCGGAGCTCGGCAACCCGGACATGCGGACCCCCATCGCCCATGCCCTGGCCTGGCCCGACCGTCTGGATTCAGGGGTGGCGCCACTGGACCTGGTGGGGGTGGGCCGGTTGGAGTTTCAGGAGCCGGACCCATCTCGTTTCCCATGTCTTAGGCTGGCCTTTCAAGCGGCCCGCGCGGGTGAGTCGGCGCCGGCAGTGCTGAACGCCGCCAACGAGGTGGCCGTAGCCGCCTTCCTCGGCGAGCGGCTGGGCTTCACCCAGATCGCCGAGCTGGTAGAGCGAACGCTGCAAGGGATCGCCCCGGAGCCGGTGGCTGGGCAGGGTCTCGAGGCCCTGCTGGACATCGATCGGCGCGCCCGTTCCCTGGCCGGGTCCTTGCTCGGGAACCTATCCTGAGCGCCTGAGTCCTTATAACGCACCATGGATCTCCTCTTTACCCTCGGTTCCTTCCTGGTCGCCCTGGCGATCCTGATCTCGGTCCACGAGTTCGGGCACTTCTGGGTCGCGCGCCGCTTGGGTGTCAAGGTGCTGCGCTTCTCCATCGGCTTCGGCCCGCCGTTGCTGCGGCGTCAACGGGACCCCGACTCCACCGAGTACGTACTGGCCGGCATCCCCCTGGGGGGCTACGTCAAGATGTTGGACGAGCGGGAGGGGGAGGTACCCCCCGACCAGCTCCACCGCGCCTTTAACCGCCAGCCCCTGTGGAAGCGCTCCGCGATCGTCGCGGCCGGACCCCTGTTCAACTTCGCCTTCGCGATCCTGGCCTACTGGGCCGTCTTCCTCGCCGGGGATACTGGCCTGCGGCCTCTGATCGGCGCCGTGGCACCCGAATCCATCGCCGCCGAGGCCGGCTTTCAGCGCGGAGATGAGCTGCTGCGGATCGGCGAGCGCGCCTCCCCGACCTGGGAAGGCGCCGTGTTCGCCTTCATGGCCGAGGCCCTCGACGGAAAGGACCTGCCGGTTCGGGTGCGCGACGCCTCGGGCTCGGAGTTGGACCGCTGGGTCAGCGGCGAGCGGTTGGCGGATCTGCCGGAGGATCCCAATCTGCTGGATCGATTGGGGTTGAGCCCACTGCGCCCTCCCCTGCCCGCGGTGATCGGTGAGCTCACCCCGGGCGAGCCCGCCGAGCAGGCGGGCCTGCGGGTGGGGGACCGCATCCTGGCGGCGGACGGCGCCCCGGTAAAGGATTGGCGGGACTGGGTGCAGCTCGTGCGCGACCACCCGGGGCTGGAGCTGCGCGTGGAGGTCGGGCGGGGCGGCGAGCGCTTGGAGCTCACCGTGGTCCCCCGGATCCTGGAGGCGGATGGGGTCCGGATCGGGCGCATCGGGGCGGGGGTCCAGACCCGCGACGACCTGATGGACCCCTACCGGGTGGAGATTCGCTACGGCCCCTTCTCGGCCCTGGGGCAGTCGGTCGCCAAGACCCTGGACATGAGTCAGCTTATGCTACGCGTCATGGGCCGCATGCTGATTGGACAGGCGTCGGTGGAGAACCTGAGCGGCCCCATCACCATCGCCGAGACGGCGGGGCGCACGGCGAGCTATGGACTGGACTACTTCATTAAGTTCCTGGCGGTGGTCAGCATCAGCCTAGGGGTGCTGAACCTGCTGCCGATCCCGATCCTGGACGGTGGTCACCTGCTCTATTTTTTCATCGAGTGGGTGAAGGGCAGTCCCCTCTCGGAGCAGGCCCAGCTCCACGGACAGAAGATCGGCCTGGTCCTGCTGGCCACCCTGATGACGCTGGCCTTCTACGTCGACCTGTCCCGGCTCTTTGGCTAACCTCACCCTTCCCGTATACTAAGTCCCCGTCTTTGGCACCCTACTCGTTGGGGGCCGACACCATCTCGGGGAGCTCTCCTTGCGCGTCTCACCATCGGACCTGGGTCGCCGCTGGCGTCCGCCCTTCTTCCTATGCCTGATCCTGAGTCTGTGGGGGATCCAAGCCTCCGCGGAACAGTTCCAGATCGCCGACATTCGCGTCGAGGGCCTGCAGCGGATCGCCCCTGGCACCGTCTTCACCTATCTGCCGGTGCAGGTGGGGGACACGGTGGGCGACGACGTCACCGGCAACATCATCCGCGCCCTCTACCAGACCGGCTTCTTCGACGACGTGCGAGTCGAGCGCGACGGTAACGTGCTGGTCCTGCGGGTCCAGGAGCGGCCGGCCATCGCCCGGATCGAGTTCAGCGGCAACCGGGATCTCGACGAGAAGGCCTTGAGGGCGGCGGTGGCGGACATCGGGCTCAAGGAGGGGCGTGTCTTCAACCGCTCGGTGCTCGAGCGCATCGAGCAGGAGCTGGAGCGCCAATATTTCTCTCGGGGCAAGTACGGGGTCCTGGTCCAGTCCACCGTGTCTCCCCTGGAGCGCAACCGGGTGGCCATCCGCATCGAGATCACCGAGGGCCTGACTGCCCGGATCAAGCAGATCAACATCATCGGCAACCAGGCCTTTGAGGAGAAGGAACTGCTGAAGCAGTTCCAGCTGGGGCGCACCCGCTGGCATTCCTTCTATTCCAAGAATGATCAGTACTCCAAGCAGAAGCTCGCGGGGGATCTGGAGGCTCTGCGCTCCTTCTACCTGGACCGCGGTTTCATCCAGTTCGACATCAAGTCCACCCAGGTCTCTATCAGCGCCGACAAGAAGGAGATCTATGTCACCGTGGTGATCAACGAGGGGGATCGCTTCACCGTGAGCGACATCAAGCTCGCGGGTGAGCCCTCGGTCCCGGTTGAGAAGCTTTTCCCTCTGATCCAGTTGCGTCGTGGCGAGTATTTCTCCCGCAAGCTCACCACCGAGAGTGCCGAGCGCATCTCCAACCTCCTCGGCGACGAGGGCTACGCCTTCGCCAACGTCAATTCGGTTCCGGAGATCGACGAGGCGAGCAAACAGGTGGTGGTCACCTTCTTCGTGGACCCAGGCAAGCGGGTTTATGTGCGGCGCGTCAACATGAAGGGCAACACCCGGACCCGCGACGAGGTGCTGCGCCGCGAGATGCGCCAGCTGGAGAGCGCCTGGTTCTCGGCCGCCCTGGTGCGGGAGTCCCGGGAGCGGCTGAACCGGCTCGGTTTCTTCGAGGACGTCTCGATCGAGACCCCGGCGGTGCCGGGGTCCGCTGACCAGGTGGACGTGAACGTCACCGTGAAGGAGAAGCCCGCCGGCAACCTCATGGCGGGTATCGGTTACTCCCAGTCCCAGGGCATCCTGTTGAATGCCAGCGTCACCCAGAACAACTTTCTTGGTACCGGCAAGCGCGTGGCCTTCGCGATCAATACCAGCCAGGCGACCCAGCTCTACCAAATCGCGTACCTCAACCCCTTTTTCACGGTGGACGGGATCAGCCGCGGCTTCGACATCTCCTACCGGGCCACGGACTTCAATGAGTTCGTGGGTGCGGACTACACCACGAACGTCGGCACCGTGGGCATGAATTTCGGGCTGCCCATCTCCAGCACCTCCCGCGCCGGATTTGGCCTGCGCTATCAGTACACGGATTTCGAGGCCGGTTTCTCCAGACTGGCCCAGGAATTCGTCGCCGAGAATGGCGACACTTTCAATGACTTCCTCCTGAATGCGAGCTACACCAGCGATTCCCGGGACAAGGCCATCTTCCCCAACAAGGGCGCCTTACAGTCCCTACGCCTGGATGTCAGCGTCCCTGGTAGCGACCTCCAGTACTACAAGGCCAGCTATTCGGGGACGCAGTACATTCCGTTGACCTCCCGCTTCGTTCTGTCCCTTTCCGGCGACCTGGCCTATGGGGACGGTTACGGGGACCTGGATTTCCTGCCCTTCTTCGAGAACTACTACGCGGGCGGCCCCCGCACGGTGCGTGGCTTCAAGGCCAACACCCTGGGCCCGCGCGAAACCACCATTCCCTACGATCCGGTGGGCGGCAACACCAAGGTCGTGGGCAGCATCGAGCTCTTCGCACCCCCGCCCGTGGGGGGTGAGTTCGAGAAGACCCTGAGGATCGGGGTCTTCCTGGACGCCGGCAATGTCTGGGTAACCAAGGGGACGGACCTGGTCGCCCCCACCGGGTTCGACCTCGGTGAGATGCGGTACTCCGCCGGCGTCTCCACGGCCTGGCTGTCCCCTATCGGGGCCCTGTCCTTCAGCTTCGGCTTCCCCTTGAACGAGAAGGAGGGGGACGACACCCAGGTATTCCAGTTCGGCATCGGTCAGACCTTCTAGCCGGGGGAGTACGGGTGCAAACACGCCGCTTGGTCGCCTGTTTCGGCTTGGTCATCCTGCTGCAGTCGGGGTGGGGCCTCGCCGCGGACCCGTACAAGATCGTGGTGGTGGACCCGAATCGGGTGGTGGAGAGCTCACCCCAGTATGAGTCGGCCCGCAAGTCACTCCAGCGGGAGGTGGAGGAGCGGGAGCGTAGTCTGCGCCAGCAGCAGGAGGAGATCACGGAGCTGCAGCGCAAGCTGGAGCGTGACGGCGACCTTATGAGTCAGAGCGAGATGCAGCGCCTGCAGAACGACATCCGCAGCCGCACCCGCAAGCTCAAATATGCCCAGGATGAGTTCCAGGAGGACTTGTCGCTGCGGCAGAACGAGCTGCGTACCAAGCTGGCGCGGCAGGTCCAGGAGGTGGTGGTGGAGCTCGCCAAGGAGCTCGAGATCGACCTGGTGCTGAGTGAGGGACTGGTGTACTACAGCAAGCGCGTCGACATCTCGGACCAGGTCGTCGAGCGGCTCAAGCGGGAGTTCTCCGGCAAGTGACGGGTCTCGGGTCCAGGGCAGGGTCGCGCTGATGGTCGTCCCGTGGCGTCTGGACGCCCTCGGGGCCCAACTCGGCCTCCCCTTCGTCGGCGACCCCGGCACCCGTGTCTCCCGCGTCGCGGATCTGGCGGTAGCCGAGGCGGACTGCCTGAGCTTCCTCGGGGATCCAAGCTACCGCAAGTGGCTGGCGGAGACCCGGGCCGGGGTGGTGATCCTGTCCGAGGAGGAGGCCGCCGCCTGTCCCACGGCGGCCCTGATCAGCCCCAACCCCTATCTCGCGTTTGCCCGGGCGGCGCGCCTGCTCTACCCGCTCGCGCCGCTGCAGGGTGGGATTCATCCCTCGGCGGTGGTGCACCCGACCGCCCACGTGGATCCCAGCGCCTGGATTGGTCCCCTCTCGGTCGTGGAGGCGGGGGCCTGGATCGGTCCGCGGGTCTTCGTGGGCCCCGGCTGCATCTTGGGGGAGGAGGTGCGGATCGAGGCGGACAGCCGACTGGTGGCACGGGTCACCCTGTGCCGTCATACCCAGGTGGGTAAGCGGGCCCTGCTGCACCCGGGGGCGGTGATCGGCCGCTCCGGCTTCGGCTTCGCCAGGGATGGGGAGCGCTGGGTGCGCATCCCCCAGGTGGGGCGTGCCGTCCTGGGGGATGACGTGGAGGTGGGTGCCAACACCACGGTGGACCGGGGTGCCATCGAAGACACGGTGATCGGCGATGGGGTCAAGCTGGACAACCAGATCCAGATCGGCCACAACGTGCGGATCGGTGAGCACACTGCCATGGCCGCCAACACCGGGATCTCCGGCTCCACCCGGATCGGGCGCAACTGCACCATTTCCGGCTCCGTGGGCATGGCGGGGCATCTGGAGATCGCGGATGGGGTGCATTTCACCGGGATGGCCATGGTAACCCGCTCCTTCCCGGAACCGGGCTCCTACAGCAGCGGCATTCCCGCTATGCCGAGCGCCGAGTGGCGGCGCAACGTGGCGCGCTTCCGGCATCTCGATGAGCTGGCGCGCCGACTCAAACAACTCGAAGGGCGCGTCGCCTCCCTGAGCGCGCCGCCCCCGCAGGAGAAACCCTAATGGAACCCACTCGACCCAGGGGCGTGGACGCGGGGCAGGCCCCTGTGGGCGAGGGCCCAGGTCCAATCACCATGGACATCCACAAGGTGCTGAGCCTTTTGCCGCACCGCTACCCCTTTCTGCTGATCGACCGGGTGTTGGATTTCAAGCGCGATGCCCATCTGGTGGCCTTGAAGAACGTCAGCTTCAACGAGCCCTTCTTCACCGGTCATTTTCCGGTGCGCCCGGTGATGCCCGGGGTCTTGATCGTGGAGGCCATGGCCCAGGCCACCGGGCTCCTGGCGATGGCGTCGCGCCCCGAGGAGGTTGGGGAGAAGGCCCTCTATTACTTCGTCGGCATCGACAAGGCCCGTTTCAAGCGCCCGGTGGAGCCGGGGGATCAGCTGATCCTGCGCGTGACGCTGGAGGCGGTGCGCCGGGGCATCTGGAAGTTCAACGGGGAGGCGCGCGTGGACGACCGCCTGGTGGCCAGCGCCGAGATCATGTGCACCGCCCGGGACTTCACCGGTTGATCCACCCCACCGCCGTCGTGGACCCGGGCGCCCGGTTGGACGAGGGCGTCGAGGTGGGTCCCTTCGCGGTCATAGGGCCCGGGGTGGAGATCGGATTCGGGACCCGGATCGGTCCCCATGCGGTGGTCCGGGGCCCCACCCGGATCGGGCGTGACAACCGGATCTTCCAGTTCGCCTCCGTGGGCGAGGACCCCCAGGACAAGAAGTATGGCGGAGAGCCGACCCGGCTCGAGATCGGGGACCGCAACCGCATCCGCGAGTACGTGACCATCCATCGGGGCACGGTGCAGGATCGGGGCCTCACCTCCATCGGCGACGACAATCTCTTCATGGTGGCCACCCATGTGGCCCATGACTGCCGGATCGGCAATCAGGTCATCATGGCCAATGCGGCCTCCCTGGGGGGGCACGTGGTGGTGGAGGATTGGGCCATCCTGGGCGGCTTCACCATCGTGCATCAGTTCTGTCGCATCGGTGCCCACGCCTTCTGTGCCATGGGCTCGATGCTGACCCGGGACGTGCCGCCCTATGTGACGGTCGGGGGACATCCCGCGGAGCCCCACGGCATCAACAGCGAGGGACTGCGCCGCCGCGGCTTTCCTGCGGAGACCATCGCGGGCATCAAGCGCGCCTACCGCGCCGTCTATGTGGCGGGGCTCAAGCGCGATGAGGCCCTGGAGCGGGTTCAGGCGCTGGCGGTCGAGCTCCCCGAGGTGGCCGCATTCGCGTCCTTTATTGCGGACAGCAACCGCAGCATCGTGCGCTGATGGCCCCCGCGCGGCTTCGGGTCGGCATCGTCGCCAACGAGGTCTCGGGTGACATCCTGGGGGCCGCCCTGGTCAGCGAGCTGCGTGCCCTGGTGCCAGACGCCCACTTCGAGGGCGTGGCCGGGCCGCGCATGCTGGAGGCGGGCTGCGAGACGCTGTTCCCCATGGAGCGACTCTCGGTGATGGGCCTCACCGAGGTCCTGGGCCACCTCCCGGAGTTGCTCCGGCTGCGCCGGCGACTGCTCGGACATTTCACGGCCGATCCACCCGATGTCTTCATCGGCGTCGACGCGCCGGACTTCAACCTGGTCCTGGAGCGGCGCCTGCGGGAGCGGGGCATCCCCACGGTGCACCTGGTGAGCCCCACCGTCTGGGCCTGGCGCCCCGGCCGGGTGAAGGGGATCCGCCGTGCGGTGGACCTGATGCTGTGCGTCTTCCCCTTCGAGGAGGCCTTCCTGCGGGCCCATGGGGTGCCGGCCCGTTTCGTGGGCCATCCCCTGGCGGATCAGATCCCCCTGGAGGTGGATCGGGAGGCCGCCCGCGCGGACCTGGGCCTGCCGCTGGTGGGACCCCTCATCGCCATCCTGCCCGGCAGTCGGGCCGGCGAGATGGAGCGCCTGGCCGCCCCCTTCATCGAGTCGGCCCTCCAGTGCCTGGAGGCCCGGCCAGAGCTCCGCTTCGCCGTCCCCCTGGTGCACCCTCGGTTGCGGACCCAGTTCGAGGGGGTGCTCCAGCGGATCGCCCCCAGGCTCCCCGTCACCCTGGTGGACGGGTGCAGCCGCTCCGTCATCGCCGCCGCCGACTGCGTGCTCACCGCCTCCGGCACCGCCACCCTGGAGGCCTTGCTCCTCAAACGACCCATGGTGGTGGGCTACCGGGTGCACCCGCTGACCTATCACCTGGTCAAGGGCCTGCGGCTGGTCAAGGTGCCCCACGTGGCCATGGCCAACCTGCTCGCTGGCCGGGAGCTGGCCCCGGAATTCATCCAGGACCGCTGCCGGGCCGAGCTCCTGGCCCCCGCCCTGCTCGGACTGCTGCAGGATGCGGGGCGGC
>JBGSUY010000334.1:0-2856 GCA_041753195.1 Chromatiaceae bacterium | reverse complement strand
CCCTCGGCCCCGTCCACGGTGATGAAGTCCGGGGCGCTGTCCAGCCCCCGGGCGCGGATCTCGGCGAACAGGGTGGCGATCCAGCCCGATCCGCCCAGCACCGCCTTGAAGCCCACGGGCTTGCCGGTCACCACCCGGATGTGGGCGAGCATGTCCAGGAGATCCCCGTTGTCGCGGATCTCCGGGTGGCGGTTGGGGCTGATGGCGTCCTGCCCCGGCTTGAGACCACGCGCGGTGGCGATCTCCGCCGTCACCTTGGCCCCCGGCAGGATGCCGCCCTTGCCGGGCTTGGCCCCCTGGGAGAGCTTGAGCTCGAACATCTTGACCTGGGGCATGGCCCCCAGGGCCCGGAGCTTGTCGTCGTCCAGCCGGCCCGCGGTGTCACGCACCCCGAACTTGGCCGTGCCGATCTGAAACACCAGGTCGGCGCCACCCTCCAGATGCTGCGGGGAGAGCCCGCCCTCCCCAGTGTTGAGCCAGCAGCCCGCCAACCGTGCCCCCTGGGACAGGGCCAGGATCGCCGGCTTGGAGATGGCCCCGTAGCTCATGCCGGAGATGTTGAAGAGCGAGCGGGTCACATAGGGCTCCCGGCAATCGGGGCCGATGGTGACCTCCCGCGGCGGCACCGCGTCCTCCCCCAGGGTTGGGAAGGGGGTGTTGACGAAGAGCACCGCACCGACCTGGCGCAGGTCCCGGGTGGAGCCGAAGGCCACCGTGTTGTCCAGGTCCTTGGCCGCCCGGTAGACCCAGGAGCGCTGGGCCCGGTTGAAGGGCAGCTCCTCACGGTCCATGGCGAAGAAATACTGGCGGAAGAACTGACCCAGCCGCTCGAAGAGATAGCGGAAATGGACCACCACCGGATAGTTGCGCCGCAGGGCCTGGCGGGTCTGGGTCACGTCCAGGATGTAGATCACCACCAGGGCCAGGGCCGCCAGCCCGATGACGAAGACGAACAGGACCGCCAGGACCTCCAGGGCGCGCAGCGCCAGCAGATGAGCACCCTCCACCGCAGACCTCCACAAATCAGAACAGACGATACCGCTGAGATCGGCCTAGGGCGCGGATTCTGTCAGGGGACTGTCGCGTCCTCTGGTGCGGTTCGTTCCTCACCACATCCTACCTCCGCGCAATCCCGGCGCGGTTCGTGCTTCACCGCACCGCACCGCACCCCCGCAACCGCAGAACCCTTTCGTCAGGAATTTGGTCGCCTGACCGACTCACGAGCAAGAGCGGAGGTTCCACCCCGGTCTTAGGCATTAGGTGAAATTGGAGGCGACGATGAGCATACCACTGGCCCTTTCGCTCCTGTCCGGACTCGCGGCCCTCGCATTGATCGCCTACGCCCCCTGGCGCAGGCGCTGGCTGACCGGGCCACTGCTCCGGCGCTTCCGCGAGGTCCTGCCACGGCTCTCCCCCACCGAGCAGCAGGCCCTGGAGGCCGGCACCGTGGGCTGGGACGGGGAGCTCTTCTCGGGGCACCCGGACTGGTCGCGCCTGCTCGCCACGCCGCCCACCCGCCTGACCCTGGTGGAGGAGAGCTTCCTGGACGGGCCGGTGGAGACCCTGTGCGGTCTGATCGACGACTGGCGGGTGACCCATCAAGATCACGACCTGTCGCCCGAGGCCTGGGACTTCATCAAGGCGCAGGGCTTCCTCGGGCTCATCGTCCCTTCGACTTACGGCGGTCTGGGGTTCTCGAACGCCGCCCACTCGGCGGTGGTCATGAAGCTCGCCACCCGCAGCGTCACCGCCGCGGTGACCGTGATGGTGCCCAACTCGTTGGGGCCGGCGAAGCTCCTGCTCCACTACGGCACCCCGGAGCAGCAGGACCACTATCTGCCGCGCCTGGCCCGCGGCGAGGAGATCCCCTGCTTCGCGCTCACGGGCCCCCTGGCCGGGTCCGACGCCGGGTCCACCCCGGACACCGGGGTGGTCTGCCGAGGACTCTGGGAGGGGGAGGAGGTGCTGGGGCTGCGGCTCAACTGGGACAAGCGCTACATCACCCTGGCCCCGGTGGCCACCCTGATCGGGCTCGCCTTCCGCTGCCTCGACCCCGAGGGTCTGCTCGGCGGTCCCGAGGACTTAGGGATCACCGTCGCGCTGGTACCCCGGGGCACCCCAGGGGTGGAGATCGGCGCACGGCACATCCCGCTGAATATCCCCTTCATGAACGGCCCCATCCGCGGGCGCGACGTGTTCGTGCCGCTCACCCAGGTGATCGGCGGCACCGACGGCATCGGCCAGGGCTGGCGCATGCTGGTGGAGAGCCTGGCGGAGGGGCGCGGGATCTCGCTCCCGGCGCTTGCCACCGGCGCGGCCAAGGTGGCCAGCCGCTTCACCGGGGCCTATGCGGCGGTGCGCCGCCAGTTCAACCAGCCCATCGGCCGTTTCGAGGGGGTGGAGGAGGCCCTGGCGCGCATCGCCGGGCTGACCTACAAGATGGACGCCGCCCGCCGGCTCACCCTCGCCTTCCTGGACCGGGGCGAGCGCCCGGCGGTGGTCTCGGCCATCGTCAAGTATCACCTCACCGAGGGCTACCGGCGGGTGGTGAACGACGCCATGGACATCCAGGGCGGCAGCGGCATCTGTCTCGGGCCGCGCAACCTGCTGGGCCGCGCCTACCAGGCGATCCCCGTGGCCATCACGGTGGAGGGGGCCAACATTCTCACCCGCTCCCTGATCATCTTCGGCCAGGGGGCCATCCGCTGCCATCCCTGGGTGCTGCAAGAGCTGGCGGCCGCCCATGACCCGGACACTCGGGCGGGAGTGCGGACCTTCGAGCGGCTGATCCTGGGACACGCCCTGCACCTGGCCGGAAACGCCGCCCGCGCCCTGGTGCTTGGACTGACCCGCGGG